>JAIRYH010000069.1 GCA_031267855.1 Prevotellaceae bacterium | reverse complement strand
TGGCAAACAGCCCGTCGCTTGTGGCGAACAGCAGTCCGCCGCCTGCCGCAAGCAACTGCATGAAAGTAAAATTTTTTTTCATAGGCACTAATCGTAAATAAATTATGAAGGCAGGATGTCCATCCGTTCAGAGCCGCTCCCACAGCCCCGCTCCACGAGCGCGGAGAAGGCGATAAGCGCACAGTGGCGCCGGCCGGCGCTTGGTTCTTACGCGCTCATGATAAAATTAAACGCGTTCCAGCTGCACGGTAAAGTGGCGCATAAGTTCCGCTTCTTTCATGATTTTCACGCCGTGTTTAATCCGGTCGCGACGGTCGAACACATTTCTCAGCGCCGCCGCCACCACATCCATGTGGTTGTTGGTATAGACGCGGCGCGGTATGGCAAGGCGCAGCAGGTCCAGTCCGCCGAAGCGGTTTTCGCGGGTTATGGGGTCGCGGTCGGCAAGCAGGTAGCCGATTTCGCAACCGCGAATGCCGGCTTCCAGATACAGTTCGATCGTCAAGGTCTGGGCGGGAAATTCTTCTTTCGGCACATTGGTTAAAATTTTCGGCGCATCCACAAAGATGGCGTGTCCGCCGGCGGGACGCTGAAAGGGAATGCCGTATTCATCCAGCTTTTTCCCCAGATATTCGACCTGCTTGATGCGCGTAACGAGGTTTTCCAGTTCCGTATTTTCGTCGAGCCCTACCGCCAGCGCGGCCATGTCGCGTCCCGATAAGCCGCCGTAAGTGAAATAGCCTTCAAACCGGATGCAGAAGTTCCGTGCGCCTTCATACCAGTCCTTGCGGCGCGTAGCAATGAATCCGCCCATGTTTACGATAGCGTCTTTCTTGGCGCTCATCGTCATGCCGTCGGCAAGGGAAAACATTTCCAGGACGATTTCCTTGATGGTTTTTTCTTCGTAGCCTTTCTCGCGCGCCTTGATAAAATAGGCGTTTTCGGCAAAACGCGCGCCGTCTATCAGCACCGGCTTGCCGTAGCGGTCGGCTATTTTCCGCACGGCTTTCAGGTTTTCCATCGAAACGGGCTGCCCGCCGGCGGTGTTGTTGGTCACGGTGACGATAATAAACGGGATGTTGGCCGCATGTTCCGCCAGGGCTTTTTCCAGCTTTTCCGGATCCACGTTTCCCTTGAACGGAAATTCGAGCTGCGTGTCCTGTGCTTCGTCGGTCGTACAGTCCAGGGCTTCCGCCCTGCGCGATTCGATATGTCCTTTTGTGGTGTCAAAATGCGAATTGCCGGGAACAATGTCGCCTTCCTTTATCAAATAGGAAAACAGTACATTCTCGGCAGCGCGCCCCTGATGCGTGGGGAGCATGTACTGAAAGCCGGTAATCCGTTCCACGGCATCCTTAAATTCGTAGAACGACCGGGCGCCGGCGTAGCTTTCGTCGCCCATCATGATGGCCGACCACTGGCGGTCGCTCATGGCGCCGGTACCGGAATCGGTGAGCAAGTCAATAAAAACCTGATCGGCATTCAGCAGAAAAACGTTGTAGTAGGCTTCTTTTATCCATTTTTCACGTTCCTGCAACGTGCTGCGGTGAATGGGTTCCACCATTTTAATTTTAAACGATTCGGCAAAGGGAATTTCCATAATATTTTAAATTTTGTGTCAATTTACATTGACGGTTAACAATAGAAGTAAGCTGTAAAGAGTGTTCGGGTCGCCTGAAAAGGCGGCGCTTAGGCGTCCCTGTCTTTCAGGTTGCGGAAGAAGAATTTCGCAGTAAGGATGAAGTTGAATTTATACATGCCACTCAAAACTTGCGTGTACAAATGTAAAAAAAATTTGCAGATAAAAAAAATGTAACTATATTTGCGCCGTTATTATGTGCTCCTTGACGTACTGAGTATAGACATAAAAAATATATCGCTTTAACTTTTATTCTACGAGACTTCGAAATCTGGAAAATTTCTGTTCGGTATGAATAATAAGTAAGAGCAACCCTGCCATGAGTGGATGTGGGTTGTTACACTTATTTACCGAACGGGTCTTCCAGAACCTCGAAGCCTAATGAGTATAGCATCCTCTTCCGCTCTTGGTTTTTTTGTGGAATAAGGAAAAATCACACTAAAAGTTAAGGAATGAATTGCAGGAACAGATAAAATAAATCATCCTGCAATCATTGGCAGTGAATAAAAATCGCAGCAGGGGGTTGTTTTGTAATTAGTGGTTTGTGTTTGAAAACAGCCCCGGAGCTGCAAGAACTAAGAGTTAAGAACTAAGAACTAAGAATTGGCTAACGCCATTAAATGTTAAACTATAAAATAAAAAACAGAATGGAAAAGAGTCTCTTTCTTTTTGCAATGCTTGCAAGCATAACGGCAAGCGCCAAAGTCACCGTCACGCCGGTAAGCACGGACTATGCGGGCAAAAAGGTAACATTCAGGGTAGCCTGGGACGCGGCGCCCTATAATAATAAGGTGTGGGTGTGGGTCGACCTGTGCCCGGTCGCCGGCGTGTCGCCGGGCACGTTTGCACAGGCTGTTATCGGCGCTGCCGCGGCTACCGCCGGAAGCATTGCCACGGTTACCGGCAACCAGCGCGGCTTTTACGTAACCGCCAATCCCTCGACCGTCACCGCCACCCTGACCAACGCCACCGGACGGTTCAACTGGTGCGCCTACGGCAGCGACTACCCGCCCAACGCGGTAGAAACAGGCGGCGTTTCTACCTTGAGGGGCACGCCGCCGTTTGGCCTTACCACGGCTTCCGGCGCTGTGGAAATAAATGCAAAAACCTGGTCAGGCGACGCCATTACCGCCCTCACCGACGCCATTGGCTGCCCGGGCGTATTCTGCGGCAAAAACGGCGAAGCGCCGGGGCTGCTGAACTGCTGCGTCACCGGAACCATCGACTGCAGCGGCACCTGCCGAACTACCGGCACCTATACGCAAAACGACGGCGCCTGTGCCGGCGGTTGCAATAAGGCGTATGTCCGGCAATTCAACCAGTGTGGCGAATTAATGAGCGCCACTTACAGCACCTATACCAATACCG
>JAIRYH010000064.1 GCA_031267855.1 Prevotellaceae bacterium | reverse complement strand
TCCTCTACCATCCACCGTCCGGTGCTGTCCACCGTATTGAACATTGTTGTTGTGCTGCTGGGCGCCATCGGCTTTTCGTACCTTGGCATCCGCGATTACCCGAATGTGGATCAACCCATCGTAACGGTTACAACGAGCTTTCCGGGCGCCAATTCCGACGTGATCGAGACGCAGATAACCGAAGTGCTGGAATCGGCGATTAACGGCATCCCCGGCATCCGTTCCATTTCGAGCGTCAGCCGCGACGGGCAAAGCCGCATCACCGTCGAATTTAAACTGGAAGTGGATATGGAAACCGCCGCCAACGACGTACGCGACAAGGTATCGGGCGCCATGCGCCGCCTTCCGCAGGACGTTGACCCGCCGGTAGTGGAAAAAGCCGACGCCGATTCGCAGCCGATTTTCGGTATCTCGCTCAGCAGCGAGCGGCGTTCGCTGATTGACCTGAGCATGTATGCCGAGAATACGTTCAAGGAACGCCTGCAAACCGTTCCGGGCGTAAGCAGCGTCAATGTGTGGGGGTCGCGGAAGCTGGCAATTCGCATGCGCATGGATCCGCAGCGGCTGGCGGCCTACGGGCTGACGCCGCTCGACGTGCGCGACGCCGTTACGCGCGCCAACATCGAACTGCCGTCGGGGCGCATCGAAGGCAACAATATGGAACTTACGGTGCGCACGCTGGGACGGCTGCGCAATATCGACGAGTTCAACAACCTTATTGTATACGAAGACGGCGAGCGCGTGGTTCGTTTCAGCGACATCGGGAAAGCCGAAATAGAAGCGGAAAACATACGGTCAATCGTGAAGGTAAACAACGTGCCGTCGGTCAACTGTGTGCTGGTGCCGCAGCCTGGCGCAAACTATATCGACATCGTGAACCATGCACAGGAAGTGCTGGACGAATTGCAAAAAGATTTGCCCGAAGACATTAAAATCGACACTGTATTCGACAACACCACTTTCATCCGGCAATCGCTGAGCGAAGTGCAGCACACCATTTACGAAGCTTTTGCGCTGGTCGTATTCATCATCTTCCTGTTCCTCCGCAGCTGGCGCACGACGCTCATCCCAGCGCTGGCCATTCCCATCTCGCTGGTGGGCGTATTCTTTGTAATGTACCTTGCCGGTTTTTCGATAAATATCCTTACGCTGTTTGCCGTGGTGCTTTCCATCGGGCTGGTGGTGGACGATGCGATTGTGGTAATGGAAAACATTTACACGAAAATCGAAGCGGGCATGTCGCCGCTTGCCGCAGGACTTGCCGGATCCAAAGAAATTTTCTTTGCGGTGATTGCCACAACCATCTCGCTGGTCGCCGTATTTTTCCCCATCGGATTCCTGCAGGGCGGTACGGGGCGGCTGTTCCGGGACTTCTGCCTGGTGATTGCCGGGTCGGTGTGCATCTCGGCATTCGTTGCCCTGACGTTTACGCCGATGCTTTCGACCAAACTGCTGAAACGCCACCAAAAAGGCGGCGGCTGGCTGTACCGGGTTACCGACCCGTTCTTCCGCGGGCTGAATAACGTATACCGCCGATCGCTGAACGGTTTCCTGCGCCACCGCTACATCGGCGTCATTGCCATCCTCGCAACGGGCGTGGCGATTGTATGGCTGTGGGGACAGCTGCCGTCGGAAATGGCGCCGCTGGAAGACCGCTCCTACATTACCGTCAACTCCACCGCCCAGGAAGGCGCCACGTTTAATTACATGGAACGTTATGCCGACGAAATGGTGTCGATGATCGAAAAAGATATTCCCGGACAGGAACGCGACAATATCATGTCGGGCGTGGGCATGGGCTCCGTCAATTCCTCGTGGGCGCGCATAAAACTGGTGGACGCCGACCTCCGCAGCCGCACGCAGCAGGAATTTGCCGGCGAGCTGACGCCCAGGGTACGGCAGCTGTCGGGCGCGCGGTCGTTTGTGCAGCAGCAGCAGTCGTTCGGCGGCCGGCGGGGCGGCATGCCGGTGCAGTATGTGATACAGGCAAAGAACCTGGACGACCTGAAACGGATATTGCCGCGCTTTATGTCGGTAGTGAGCGACAGCAAGACATTTTCGGCAAGCGACGTGAACCTGAAATTCACAAAACCCGAAGTAACCGTCAGCATCAACCGCGAAAAAGTGGCGCTGCTCGGGCTGAACGTGCAGAATATTGCCCAGACGCTGCAGCTCACCATGAGCGAGCAGCGCATCGGATATTATATCCTCGACGGGAAACAATACCAGATCCTGAGTGAATTTGACCGCCGCCACCGCAGCCGCCCGTCGGACCTGGTCAACATCTACGTGCGGAACGACAACGGCGAACTGATACAGCTGGACAACCTGGTAACGATCCGCGAAAGCAGCATGCCGCCGCAACTGTACCGCTACAACCGGTTTGTAGCGGCCACCGTGTCGGCGAGCCTTGCCGGGGGCTACACGCTGGGACAGGGCATCGAAGAAATGGACCGCATTGCCGGCGAAGTGCTCGACACCGATTTCAACACCACGCTTTCGGGCGACTCCAAAGACTTTGTCGAAAGCACTTCCAGCCTGATGTTCGCCTTCATCCTGGCGCTGCTGCTGATTTATCTGGTGCTGGCGGCGCAGTTTGAAAGCTTCCGCGACCCGCTGATCATCATGTTCACCGTGCCGCTGGCATTGATCGGCGCACTGCTCAGCATGTACCTGTTTGGACAGACGATGAATATCTTCAGCCAGATCGGCATCATCATGCTCATCGGCCTGGTTACGAAAAACGGCATCCTGATCGTCGAGTTTGCCAACCAGCGCAAGGCGGCGGGGCTGTCGACGGGCGAAGCAATCCGCGAAGCGTCGGTATCGCGCTTCCGTCCCATCCTGATGACCAGCCTGTGCACCATCCTCGGCATCCTGCCGCTGGCAACGGCTACCGGCGCCGGCGCCGAAAGCCGCGTAGCCATGGGCATCGCCGTAGTCGGCGGCATGATTTGCGCCACATTCTTCTCGCTGTACATCATTCCCGCCATCTACACCTACCTCTCCTCAGAGTTGAAAGTTGAGAGTTGAAAGTTGAAAGTTGGCTGGCGCCGGCATGCGCTTGCCGCCATTCCTAATTCCTAATTCCTAATCACGTTGTGGCAAGCGTCCCGCAGACTGTTTTGGGGGTTGCCACGTCGTGGCAAATTTCCCGCAGACTGTTTTGTCCGTTGCCACGTTGTGGCAAACGTCCCGCGGATTGTTTTGTCCGTTGCCACGTTGTGGCAAGCGTCCCGCGAACTGTTTTGGCCGTTGCCACGTTGTGGCAAATGTCCCGCAGACTGTTTTAGGGGTTGCCACGTCGTGGCAAACGTCCCGCGGACTGTTTTGGCCGTTGCCACGTCGTGGTAAACGTCCCGCGGACTGTTTTGGGGGTTGCCACGTCGTGGCAAGTGTCCCGCAAAATGTTTTGGCCGTTTTCCCGGTTGGGGACACCCTAATGCAAAACTAACTTTACTACGTTTTCTATATGATGGGTATGCGGGAACATGTCTACCGGCTGGACGCATTCCACTGCATAGCGTCCGGCAAGCAGCGCCAGGTCGCGCGCCTGTGTGGCGGGGTTGCAGCTGACATAGATCAGGCGTGGGGACGCCATCTGCCGCAGGGTTTCCGCCACGCCGGGGTGGATGCCGGCACGCGGCGGGTCGAGGATCACCACGTCGGGCACACCGTGCGTCCGTATAAATTCCGCAGAAAGGATGTCTTTCATGTCGCCCGCATGAAACGAGGCGTTGCGGATGTTGTTGCGCAGGGCGTTTTGCCGGGCGTCTTCCACCGCTTCGGGAACATATTCCACGCCGGTTACCTGCCGCGCCTGCCGCGCCACGAAGAGCGCAATGGTGCCGGTGCCGGTATAAAGGTCGTATACGTTCTGGCGGCCGGAGAGCTGTGCCATGTCGCGTACGACACCATACAGGCGACAGGCCTGCTGCGGATTGGTCTGGCAGAACGATTTCGGACTGATTTTAAAATGGAGGCCTTCCATCTGTTCTTCGATGTAATCGCGTCCGGCAAAGGTATGTACCGGCAGGTCGGTAATCGTGTCGTTGCGCTTTCCGTTGATGACGTACAGTAATGAAGTGATCTGCGGAAAGCATTGCCGGAGGCGGGTAAGCAGGGCTTCGCGCGCCGGCGGGTCGTCGCAGGCAAAGACTACGATAACCATCCATTCGCCCGTCGTGGTGTTGCGGATAATCAGGTTGCGCAGGAAGCCCTGTTGGATGCGCAGGTCAAAGAAAGGCAGGTTGTTTTTGATGGCATGCGCTTTGATTTCGGAGCGGATGGCGTTCGACGGTTCGGGCTGCAGGCAGCACCGGTCAATATCGAGCACTTTGTCAAACCGTCCGGGAATATGGAAGCCGAGGGCGCGCCGTTCGTTGACCGGTTCTCCTCCGGCGGCTTCGGCCGCGGTGAGCCAGCGGTTGCTGGAAAATGTAAATTCCAGTTTATTGCGGTAATGCAGCGTTTGTTCCGCGCCGATGACCGGCTGTAGCGGCGGCAGTTCCAGCTTGCCGATGCGTGTCAGCTGGTCGAAAACCTGTTGCTGCTTATATTGCAGCTGCATCGGATAAGGGAGCGTTTGCCGGCTGCAGCCGCCACAGGTTTCGTAGTGCGGGCAAAAAGCCGCGACGCGGTCGTCCGAGGGGGCGACAATTTGCGTGATGCGTCCTTCCAAAAAGCCTTTGCGCTTTTTGATGAGTTGCACGTTTACCACATCGCCGGGCACGGCATGCGGCACGAAAAGCGCCTTGCCGTCTACGTGCGCCAGAGACTTGCCTTCGGCGGCAAGCCCTGTGATGAGGATATTGTCCAGGATGGGAAGCGGTTTTCGTTTCATGCTCGTCCGGTAACCGGTCGCGGCGTGCCGGTGCAACCGTTAGATATATATAAAGTATTGTTCATAATCTGCCAGTTTCTCGAATCGAACAGGACTTTTAAGCAGTTCGATTTCTTCGATAGCTGCTTTCAAACCGTTGAAGATGGTGGGATAGTCGGGATTGATGCTTAGCAGGATTATTGAGCCGTTGGGTGCATTCAGTATCTGGTTCTTTATTTTTTCCGTGCCGAACAGTCCGCCGCCATCGGCAAAGACGCTGATGCCAATGGTCTTGATTCCCGCTTCGCTCAAGGCGTCCACCACTACGTTGTCGGTGTAGTTGAGGAATGACCGTATGTAGCGGGGTGTTTGTCCGGTAGCGTTTTTGATGGCTTCGGCGCCCGCCGTTATTTCGTCAAGCGCTGCTGCAAGATTTCCGGTTCCTTTGCGTCCGTAAGCGTCGGCGCCGCTCGCCGATAATGGGATATTCCGGTTGCCGTGATTTTCTATTTCAAACAGCGCGGGTAATGCGCCTATTTCTTTTGCCTGCCCGGCATGCCGGCGTACCCACATGCCGGAGAGGAAGAACGTTGCTTTCACCGCATGTTGTCGGAGAAAGTTAAATAATTCCGGATGATTTTTTGTGTAGACGTTGAATGTTAAGAACAGAATCCGTTCGTTTGCATGCGGCACATTCACTTTCTGTACCATGCCGTTCACCTGTTCACTCCATTCTTTTGGCTTTTCGGCTGCATATTCCCTGAGGATTTCCTGTAAATTTTGGGTATCATATAAATTGTCTGCCGATGGTTTTGCCTCCGGAACCGCAGGCGTGGCATGCGTTTGAGCCGCCGGCACGGTTTGTGCGGCCGGAGGCGCGGCTTCATTTTCAGGTTCGGCGACCGGTTGATTTTCGGAAACGGTGCCGGCGGTTGAGGCAGGCGCATGGCGTTCTATTATGTCCGACACTTCCAATACCAGCGACAGCGCGGCAAACAGTATAAATCCAAAGGCGAGCAGGGCGACAAGTAAATAACGGAACTTCATAATTTATAAAATTTTTCTGCGTTTGAAATATAATAGCGTGAACAGGAACGATGCCACCATCATGGCCACCGTAGCCGGAAAACTCAACGAGCCCATTTCGGCAAACGGCAACCGGATGTTCATGCCGTAAATGCTTGCAATCAACGTGGGCGGCATGAAAAATAATGTGACCACGGTAAATACTTTAATAATTTTATTCTGTTCGATATTGACCAGCCCGAGTACCGTGTTCTGCAAATATTCCAGACGCTCAAAACTGAAGTCGGTGTGGTTTATCAGCGAACCGACGTCGCGGATCAGCACGTTCAGTTTGGGGTAAATGTCGCCGGGGAATTTATCGCTTTTCAT
>JAIRYH010000058.1 GCA_031267855.1 Prevotellaceae bacterium | reverse complement strand
TGATTTTTATTTTGTACTTTTGCTGCATGAAAAGGGCGCTATTATTTTTATTTTTGATTCTCTCCCACGGACCCGTCCGTTTCGCAGGGGCACAAACATTGCCGGAACCGCTCCGGCAGGCGGAGGCCCTGCGGCTGGGCTACCGGTTTGAAGAAGCAGCGGCTATTTTTTCTGCTATTGCCGCGGAAAGCAGGGATTCCGTGCTGCGCCGGCAAGCCGCCGACCAGTTGCTGCTTTGCGAAAACGGACAGGTTATGCTGCGCTACATCGAAACGCCGGTGGTAACCGGAAAGAAAGCGGTTCCGGCGAACCTTTTTTTCCATTACTATACGATTGACCTTCCCGGCGAATGGGCGCAACTTCCGGAAAATTTGCTGCAGGCAAAGACGGACGACAGGCGCTCGCCCGTCTTTATCCCCGGCGCCGATGCGGGGGCGCTCTACTTTGCCGCGCAAACCACCGGCGACTGGGATATTTACGTTATCCGCCATGTCGAAGGAACGCAGTGGGCGGCGCCGGAACCGCTGGAATCCGTCAATACGCCTTTCGACGAGCGGTTTCCCTATGTAACGCCCGACGGGCAGACGCTGTATTTCGCGTCGAACGGACATTCGGGCATGGGCGGCTTCGACCTTTTCAAAAGTACATTCAATGCCGCGACGCAGCAATGGGGCGCCCCGGAAAATCTCGGTTTTCCCTATTCCTCCCCTTTTGACGACTGGCTGTTTGTGCCGGACAGGAATTACGCCGAAGCCCTGTTTGCCTCGTCGCGCGAACAGAAAACCGACAGCCTCACCATTTACCGCATTGCCCTGGAAACAAATCCTACCAAGCAGCCGGGACGTTCCATCCCGCAAGTCCGGCAGATTGCAAAACTGCAGCCGGCGAGAGCGGAAACGGATTCCGGCGAAGATAAAAGACCCGGCGAAAATCCGGACAGCCGGTACCGGACGCTGCACAGAACCCTGCAGCAACAGCAGGTAAACGAAACACTGGTGCAGAACGACCTGGCGTATATCCGCAAAATGTATGCCCTGATTGACGACGAAGAGGAGCGCACGGCGGTGCAGGCAAAAATAAACGACTACGAAAACGGGCTGTTGCAGATGCAGGAAGGCATCCGGAAGACCATGGAACAGATCCGGGAAGTCGAAAAAAATTTACTGGAACAGGGCATTGTCCCCGAACCGGCGCCCGGCGCCTCCGCGCAGGCGGCAGCGGCAGCCGGCCCGGCACACGCAACGCTGCACCCCCTGTATTTCCGGCCGGCAATAAAATTTCCGGTTAACAATATTTTGCCGCCGCCGCCAGCGGCGCAGGAGGAAGACGGGGAAAAATATATTTTCAAAATCGGGAAAACCGTGCACACATTTTTCAATCCGCCGGTAACCGCCGGGCTGATTTACCGGATACAGACCGGCACTTTCTCGCGCAGGCTGCCGGAACGCGAATTGAAGGGATGCTCGCCGGTGTTTGTGCAGCAGGAAAAGAAATTATTTATCTACAGCGTCGGGCAGTTCGCAACCTACAGGGAAGCGGGCAATGCCCTGCTGCAGGTGAAAAAGCAGGGCTTTCGCGACGCCATCATCATCGCGCTGATCGACGGGAAAAAAACAGCCGTAAAAGCTGCGCGCGAATATGAGGCGACACACAGGCCGTCGCCGAAAACCATGGCCGCGCCCGTGCGGGAAAAGGGAAACGCCGCTGCGGACACAGGCCGGCCGGCATACAATGTCGTGCTGGGCGGGTATTCCGACAAACTGCCGGCGGCGCTGCGGCAGGCCGTGCAGCAGCATACGGATAAAGACATTGTCAAAAGCCGCTCCCAGGGGCATACGGTTTATACCGTCGGACCGTTTGCCGCCCTCGCCGATGCGGAAAAGCTGCAGGCGCAGCTGAAAACCGGGGGATTTGAAGTAACTATCGAATAACGGAATATCCTCTCCTGCGAAATTCGGCGCACAGGATAGCCGTACTTACCGCCACATTCAACGATTCGGAAGTAACGGCGCCGGCAGGAAACGGCGGAATAAACAGGCGTTCGGAAATCGCGGCGGCAACCCCGGGCGATATGCCGTTGCCCTCATTGCCTACAACCACAACGCCACCGGACGTCAGCGGCTTTTGATAAATATTGTCGCCATCCAGAAAAGCGCCATATACCGCAACGGATTTCTTCGCCCGCTGCAAAAATTCCGGCAGCGCCGCATAATGCACCTTCACGCGGAAAATGGCGCCCATCGTGGCCTGTACAACTTTCGGATTATAACAGTCGGCCGTGTCGGGCGAGCATACAATGCGGCAGATGCCGAACCAGTCGGCAAGGCGTATAACCGTGCCCAGGTTGCCGGGGTCCTGAACGTTGTCGAGCGCCAGCAACAGCTCGCCGGGGACGGGCAGGGGGCATTCCGCCGCCGCCGGCTTTTCGACCACCGCCAGCACGGACGGCGGGGTTTTCAGGGCGCTCAGACGCGCCATGGTGGCGACGCTTACCTGCTCAAGCCGACGTCCCCCAACGGGAAAAGGCAGCGGCCGGGTGGTAATTATTTTGCGCGTAACAAAGGCCGAACCCGTCAATTCTTCCACCATTTTCCCGCCTTCGACAAGGAACAGGCCATGCCTGTCGCGGTTTTTTTTCTGCGAAAGTGATTTTACCAGTTTTATTTCTGCGCCAAGCATCACGTTGGGAATTAGGGGCGTTTAAAGCACGTTGAGGAGTTGCTCCTTGATTTTTTCGAGCTCATCTTTCATCTGCACCACTATTTTCTGGATGCCGGCATGGTTGGCTTTGGAACCGAGGGTGTTGATTTCGCGCCCCATTTCCTGTGCAATGAAACCCAGCTTGCGCCCCGGCGCTTCTTCGGTTTCCGCGGTCCGGCAGAAATAGTCGCAATGCTGTTTGAGGCGCGTTTTCTCTTCGGTTACGTCAAATTTTTCGATATAATAAATCAATTCCTGCTCGAAGCGGTTTTTGTCGTAATTCGTACTTGCCGCCAGCGTGGTCAAACCGGCTTCCAGACGTTGCCGCAGCGTTTCGATGCGTTGCGGCTCAAAGGATTTCACTTCCTCAAGCAGGGCGGCAACAAGGGCTACGCGCGTCAGAATGTCGCGTTTCAGCGCCGTTCCTTCCTGCGCGCGGAAACGGTCGAAGGTCGTCAATGCCTGTTGCAGGCATTCAAAAAGCGCATCCCATTCCTGTTGGGACACACCGGAAACAGGCGATTCCGCCATCACGTCGGGCAGGCGCAAAATGGCCTGCGCCACGCCGGCCTCCGCCGCCGCCGAACCCGCCTGCCGCAACAGCGCGTCCAGCTGCCGGTAGTAAGCCAGAAATGCCGCGCCGTTAACCGCCGCCGACAACGTCGCGTCCTGCGCAACGGAGGTAACCTGTATCTCCAGTTTTCCACGCTGCACCACGCGGAACAGCGCATGACGCACGTCGCTTTCCTTTTCGCGATACTCGGCAGGGAGTTTAAGATTTACATCCAGCGTCTTGCTGTTGAGCGAGCGTAATTCTACCGTTATTTTCTTTTGTGCAGCCAGCTGTTCGGCTTTTCCGTAGCCGGTCATTGATTTAATCATAACCTTTTTTTTTAAATATTCGCACAAAGATACTAAATAAGAATCAGGAATTAAGAATTAAGAATTCCGCAGATTCAGGGGGGGGATCTTAAACGGCCGTTTGCCTGTCTCCCCGCACATTTCATGGCCGGAGTCTAAAAAACAAAATGCAGTCAACTAAAAATGAAATTCAGTCGACTAAAAATGAAATTCAGTCGACTAAAAATGAAATTCAGTCGACTAAAAATGAAATTCAGTCGACTAAAAATG
>JAIRYH010000001.1 GCA_031267855.1 Prevotellaceae bacterium | reverse complement strand
TTGTTTCGAAATTGGTGTTCCTGTCCAGGCGGATTTTCGCTGCCGCTTCGGCGCAACGGTCGGTGCCGCTGCGAAGGTTTGCCGAGGTCATGATGACATTGCCCCCAAACGCTTCCACGGCGGCAACAATGCGCTCGTCGTCTGTTGCCACATACACCAAAGGCAGGGCTTGTTGCGCCTGTTCATACACACGCTGTATCATCGTTTTCCCGCCAATGTCTACCAACGGTTTGCCGGGAAAACGGGTAGAGGCGTAACGCGCAGGGATAATTCCAAGAATTTGCATAGAATTTATTTCAGATATAAATAAGTTTGTGCAAAGGTATAAAAAAATTCAGGTGTAATAATAAAGTGAAAATAAAAATGAAAGAAGTGATAAAATCGCTTAATGATCAAAAGTGAGGATTTTCGCCTTGTCTTTTTTAATGGCATGGTGGCGGAACGGGAGGGCAAGGTAGAAAAAAATCAGCCCGACGGGGGCAACAAGATATAAAACGACGAACAGGTAATATTTAAAAAGTTTCAGATAAAATTCGCGGCGTACGGCATTGTTTTTACTGTTCCGGCGTATGAATTTTGACCAGACGCCGAATATCCGGTGCCCTGTTTTTTCCATAAAAGCAATTGCCGGCTTGTAGCGTATGGCTTTTGCCGCCATGAGTTGTTTCTGTAAGTTATTCCATTCGCCCGAATGTAGGGTATTCGCTATGATTTTTCCGAACACAGCGGAATGTTTCAGGTCTGCATCGGAAACGCCGGCGGCAGGCAACAGCCGGCTTTTTTCCTTTTTCCCGTAAAGCAGCCAGCGCACGGTCGTCATTACGCTGACCAGATTATGGTGGCGGTCCTGCAGCACGATATTTCCTGCAGCCTTTCCGCCGGCGTCTCCGATATAGGATTGTACTTTGGCATGCGCCGTGACCCACATGTTGCGGCAGCCGGTTACGGTAATAATCTTTTTCCCTTTCAAATATTGCCGTATCCCGGCATGCTGGAAAAACGCATGAAAAGGGAGAGACGGCGATAAAAACCATACCTGCCAGGCAATAACCACCAGGTCTGCATCGGTTACGTCGCTTGCATCAATGGTGTTTATTTTGCAGGGAATGGCTTCGCGCGATTCGGGGAATACCTCGAAAAAAGCTTTCCCGCTGCAAGGGTAAGGCAGGGGCTGTTCGGGAACAATCGCCTTATAAACTACCGCGTGCCCCATATCCTCCAGCGGCTTGCAAACCGACCGGGCTATTTGCAGCGTCTGCCCGGTTTGGGTGTAATAAAAAACAGCTATTTTTGCCATAATTTTGTCATGAGCCCGGTGACCCGGAAATTTTTTCCAATTCTATTTGCAGCCCGATAGCGCTGTGTTTTATGCTCATTATCTCCGGGAAATTATTATTGTAGCGGGCGAAATCATAATATCCCGACCCGAAGCGTTGCGGCGCCCGGATTTTTAAAAGCGTTTTCGAGTCATTGTTTTTAAGATAATACCGTCCGTTAATCCGGTGTATTTCCAGCGAGGAATCTGCCGGCGTATGATATACCGCCGCATGGTCATGCGGTTTGACGTTAAGGAAAAGCAGCGTGCGGAAGTCTTTTTCGAGCAGGTTTAAAACCTTCTTCCTGTTTAATAAATCAGCGCACGAGTGCACCTTGAAAGTATCGCCGGCAAACTCGAAATCGAAAATGCCCATACCGAAATGGGTAGTAAAAACCGTCCGGTAGTGGTTGGCGTCGCTTTGCTTGATCAGCAGCAGTCCGCTGAAATGGTTTTTCCGGAAATCGATTTTCATGTTGAACAGTTGCGTGTGGTGCGGCTTCCAGAATGGATATACGCTTTGCACAGAAACCGTTGCTTCTCCCGTCCTGCGAAACCCTTTCATGATTTCCGGCGTGCAGGAACTCAGCCCTAAAGCCAGTATGAGCGCCTTAATTAACGTTGAATTTCTCATCGGGAAGCGATATGTTTTTCCGTTTATTGGTGAACACATATTCGGTATAGTCGCGCGACGGCTCCGTCATTTTTAACCGATCGACCGAAAAATCTTTTTTATTCAGATAAATATCTATTTCCTTCAGGTAAGCGTTGACTTCGCCCAGCGGTGTTACCGTAATCCGGTATTGCGCATCGTTTTCTCCATATTCCAGGCGATAGTCCGGAGAAAGCAAATGCAGGTTGCCGGTCATGCAGGCCGACAGCAGCGAGCCGGACTGCGACATCATTTTGTTGGATTGTAATTCATATACATTCGTTTTTCCGCCGGAAACTATTTTTATTTTCTGCCCGTTAATAACGATCAGGTACTGCACCGGGACGTGATAATCCAGGATGGTTTTGTCGGTTTTTTTGTAATAAAATTTACCCCTGGAAATGATTTTTTCCGACAGCATTTCCATGTGCTTTGTTTGCGTAAAGTCGCATTCCATGTCATTGACTTCACCCGATGCTTTAGCCAGCGCGGCTTCAAACTGCGCGGCGGAAACCACGGGAACAAATGCCGTTTGCGCGGCAGCGGCGAAGGCCAGCAGCAAAAGACAGTAGAAAGAAATCACAAATTTCATCATATCATTACAGGTATTTATCGGCACGGACAAAGCGGTAGCCCTGTTGCCGGGCGTGGTGAATAATGTCGTTCAGTATTGCCGGTATGGAGGGCGTGGTGTCGTGCAGTAAAATAATATTGCCCGGCTTGATTCTTTTATTTATCCTGTTTGCCACTTTCCGGTAATCCTTTTTTACGGTATCGAAAGAGCGTACACTCCACCCCAGCGTCCGGCATCCCAGTTGCGCTGCCGCTTTGGCCACAACCGGATTGGTTACGCCGTACGGCGGGCGGAATAACGATACGGGCTGTTGCCCGGTGATTTGCCGGATGCTTTTTTCGCACCGTTCCAGGTCTCTTTTCATTTTTGCGTACGGCAGCAGCGGGAATAGCGGGGTATGGCTGAAGCTGTGGTTGCCGAGCAAGTGCCCTTCTGCAACCGCCCGCCGGAGCAGGGTTTCCTGTCCTGCTATTTTCCGTCCGGCACAAAAGAATATGGCTTTGATATGGTGTTCCCGCAACACATCCAGTATCTCCGGGGTAATGCGGCTGTCGGGGCCGTCGTCAAATGTCAGCGCCATTACTTTCTCCCGTGCCGGCAGTGTGCAAACCGCTTTCACATAAACCCCCGACCGGATGGACGCAGAGGCGTAAACCAGCCATCCGGCAAGTGATAAAACCGAAAACAGGATAATAATGATGGCGCCGGTCGGCATAAATGCGGCAGGGGTTAGGGTTCTTTTTCTACCAAAAGGAAAGAATGGTTTTTCCCTTTGTAATTGTTATATATCAGGATTCTTTTTATCTCTTTTGTGCAGGCGGCGCCCGGACACAGCCAGCGGGGTATTTGCTGTTGCGCCGTCAACCGCATTGCCAGCCACAGCGCCATTGACGAGACGGTCGGGTAATCGCCGAAAAACGGCTTGTAAACCGCTACCGGCGCGGTTTTGAAAAACCCTTCGATAAATTGGTAGCCGGCATATTCGCAGCCGTTCCCGTTTCTGCCGGAGAGCAGCACGTCCACATTGTCCGGCGACAGGCTGTGCTTCCGGAGGAACAGGTGCAGTTTTTCTCCCAGCGTTTGCAGGTCGTTGCCGAACACGCACAGCACATCTTTCAGCAGGGGATCCCCGGATGTCCGGGGCTGTGCGGAGAGCATGAAGCACTGCACGCCTTCGCCGCACACTTCGCCCCGCCGCCAGAAGGCAAGGCGCCGCATGATTTCAAAAGAGGTGTCGGTATGTTCGTCATAACTTTCCACCAGCACCTGTGCCGCTTCCCTGTCCCGTATTTTCATCAGGGCGTCAATCAGGGCGCTTTCAAAGGCAAACCCGTGGTGCACGTAGGTTATGTTGTAGCCGGTATTGTTCAGGATAATCGCCGTCTGTGCACCGATGGTGTTAAACGTCGACTGGATGAAGGGCGTGGGATTCAGCAGCTGTTCCGCGTTTTCCAGGATGCTTTTCATGAATCTTTCCGTATCGGCAAGGCAGCCCAGCCCTGTGGCCGTGATAATGGCGCCGGGCTGCCGGCGGGTTTGCGACAGGCACTGCATGGCTGCCGCCACGCCCATTTTCACCACCCTGCTCATGCGCCGGCGGATGTTGGAATCGGGAATAAGGGTTTTATAATCCGGTTCAATGGCTGCACGGCGGTTTCCTTCCGGCAGGGCGACGGCGTCCGGCAGGTTGCCGGCCGAAAGTTCCGTTACGGGATTGACGGACGCGGAAGCGATGAGGTAAACGTTCATGGTTTTGAAAACAGTAAAGAGGAGTCATTGCCGCCGAAACCAAACGAA
>JAIRYH010000143.1 GCA_031267855.1 Prevotellaceae bacterium | reverse complement strand
AATATTTTCAAAATGGTATTGTTTAATTTAACATTTAGTTGAAAGTTGAGAGTTGAAAGTTGAAAGTTGGCTGTCGCGATATGCGATGGGCGATATGCGATGGGCGATATGCGATGGGCGATGGGAAGCTGTCGCAAGTCGCCTGTCGCCATGACGCGCTTCGCGCAACTTTCAACTTTCAACTTTCAACTTTCAACTATTTCTTCGTATTCCACATATTCGCCGACGTTTTTGTCGATCTTTTTATGCCTTGGCGGGGGAGGCTGTACGGCGCTGTTTGTGGCTTTGGCGCGGCTGTGCTGCCCGGGCTGCTGCTGTTGCATGCGCTTTCCTATTTGCCGTCCGGTAAAGCGCAGGAGCCACGGGAAAATCATGCGCCACACGTAGGGCGCAACGAGCATGATGAGGAATACTATCAGTAAAAATCGCATAGTCTAATTTATTTGGCCGTCTTTTAAGTTTATCGTAACGGTTTTTCCTTCCACGGTGAGCGCTTTCAGGGCGGGCGGCTGCTGCTGGGGAATAATCGGCGTTCCCGGGCGGACGGCTACGGCGGTTTCCAGGGGCACGCGGATGTTGCCTTTCCGGTCCAGGATGTACATGGCCTGTTCGTCGCACACGACGATGTAGTCGCGGCCGCCGACGCGGAAAAATTCCGGCGCGCGGGTGACGGTGGCCGCCGGAGTGAATACTTTCCAGCCGTCGATGGCGCGGCCTTTCTTGTCGTAGAGGTATACTTTGTTTCCCTGTACCACAAATACGCGGTAGGTTTTGTTTTTGTCATAGTCAAACACGGCCAGCCGGGTGGCCGCCGCGGGAAGGGAGAGCGGAAAGGGGTTCACGGTATTTCCTTTCCGGTCGGTCAGGTACAGTTTTCCGGCAGCGGCAAACATCATCTGCAGTTTTCCGTTTTTGTAGAAGTCAAGCTGGTATACCGTGTCGACAATGGCGCCGTCTATTTTTTGCCGCCATTGTTCCACGCCGTTTTTACCGGTCAGGGCAATGTCGTTGCCGGGATATTGCACGAGGGATTCCCATTGCCCGTTGTTGTGGTTGCGCACCGGAAATTCCCGTACCGGCGTCTGTTCGCGGGGTGCTGCCGGCAGCGCCCCGCGTTTCGCCTGCGGTTTTTCAAGGGACGTGTTCCGCTCGCCGCTTTCTTCGCTGTCATAAACGGCAAAGAAAGTAGTGTACAGCTTGTCGCCCGAGGGCCGCATCTGGAGGCCGGCCATTTTGAAGGCGTCGTTTTGCAGCGCGCCCGCCCAGCGTTCCTGCAGCGACGGATGAAAGTACGACAGCAGCTCCGTATTGTCCGTGGCGGACGGCCGGATAAACAGGGAAAATACATTATTATTGATGCAGTACTGCGCCGCCTGCGATGACTGGATGTATTTTTTCAGCGAGCCTTCCGGCGCCTTTAAGGATGCCAGCAAATCCGCATCGTCGCCGAAGATGATCCAGTCGTTATGCACCGTGAAGCAGGCGTCGCCGGTATCGCCGGCGAGTTCTTTGAACAGTGTTGCCAGCAGTCCTTTCGCCGGATTGGCATAGACCGTTTCATTGAGCCGGAACGGTTGCTGTGATGCTTCCGCCAGCTCGCCGAACTGTTCCATCACGTATTTCGGATTTGCCGTTTTGAAAAACGACACCCGGCCCGCAGGATGTCCGGGGATGCAGGCAATGCCGATTTCCCGGATGTACAGCGAACGGCACCATTCTTCCGCATGGGCCTGTATGCGTTCATTGAGTATCGAAAGCTCCCGGTTATATCCGGCAAGCCATTTGTGCTTTTCCAGAAAGGCTTTGTAGCCGGCAAAATATTTGTCCATGTCCGACAGGCAGGCCGCGGCGACCATGGTCGTCTGTGCCGGCAGCCACTCCCACGCCGTCACGCCTGCGCCATTTTGCTGCAGCAGCAGCGACAGATAATTATCGTCGGTGCACGACGGGAAAATAAATCCGTTCAAGTGCACGACATTCGGGGAGGCCTGCCCGTCAAGGGCTGTCCAGTCGGCAGTATAAGGGAGCGACCTGGATCCGCCACGCCATTTATTGCTTCCGACGGCGTCGGCCAGCAGGTTCAGGGCACGGTGGTTTATAAACAGCCGGACGTCCGAATAAGCGCCGGATGTCTGCACCACCGTTTGAAACGGCTCATGCTCGTTTATGGACACGCCGCTGTTGACATGCCGTATGGCGTTTTGCAATACGAGCAGCGACCGGCTGAACAGTGCAAAATTATTCACTACCGCCGCATGCAATGTTTCTTCACCTGTGCCGACGGAGGTAATAAACGTGCCGTTGTAGACCTGTTCTTTCACCGCTGTTTCGCGGAGCTTGACCAGTTCTTCCAGCCGCTTTGCGGGACACGCCGGCGAAAGCTGCACGGCAAATAGAAAATTCACGCTGTTCTTTCCCTGCGGGTGGACGGAGTAAACGGCGCCGGACTGCAGCAGCGCGCCGGCGGCTTCGTCGGAGGGCGCCGTTTCCTGCAGTTTCTGCAAAAATTTCAGTAATGCATTATCCCCGGACACGAAGCGGCTCCAGCCCGAAGAGGGGTTATTAAATGTTTCATTCAGGATATCGGCACGCTCGAAGCAGCCGAAATAAACGGCATCCAGAGGAACCGCCTGTGTAATTTCAAGTGCGGGAGGGGCGCTTTGCGGCTGGGTCAGCAATACCCAGAAAGCGCCGGTCAGACAAATGCTGCCGACAATAATAAGAAATACGATAACGTTTTTCTTCATAAGCCCTTTTGGTAAAAGCAAAAAATATTCATGACCGGCAAAGGTAGTAAAAAAAATAAACATGGGACACGGATTCAAGCGTCAGGGCAACGGCAAGTTCAAGGCAGATTCGAAATCAAACCGGCCGTTCCCCGGTTCGCCATTCTTAATTCCCAATTCCTAATTATTCCTAATTCTTATTCGTATCTTTGCCGCAGAAAAAACGAGTATGACAACAATCCGGTTAACCAGGAAATTTACTTTTGAGATGGCGCACGCACTGCCGGGCTACGACGGAAAATGCCGCCATATCCACGGACATTCCTATATCCTTTATGTAACGGTGAAAGGCGTGCCGGAAACCGATCCTTCCCATCCGAAATACGGCATGGTTATGGATTTCACGGAGCTGAAAAATATGGTGCACCGCCTCATTATCGACCGCCTGGATCATGCGCTGCTGCTGCGCAGCGATGCGCCGCTGGCAGCCGAACTGCAGGCCGCGTATGAGAAGGTGGTATGCGTGCCGTACCAGCCGACCTGCGAAAATATGGTGATTGCTTTTGCGGACATCCTGCAAGCCGCCTTGCCCGGCAAGGTGTCGCTGCACAGCGTCAGGCTGTACGAAACAGCTACCTCGTATGCGGAATGGACGGAAAAGTGAAAAGTGAGAAGTGAAAAGTGAAAAGTGAAAAGTTGAAAGACGCCGCTGTTCGCTTGTCGCGCCCCCCTCTCCTTCAGGAGAGGGGTTGGGGGAGAGGCCTTGAAAGTGAAAAGTGAATAATGAAAAGTGAAAAGTGAATAATGAATGCAACCATTTCTTTTGATGCGTCCGGCGGGTCGCGCGGGGCCGGGCGCTTTTACCTGATTGACGGGCATGCGATGATCTACCGCGCCTATTATGCATTTATCAAACGACCGATCATAACGTCTGCGGGCGTGGATACATCGGCTATCTTCGGCTTCACGCGGCTGCTGATAGATATGCTGCAACAGGAAAAGCCCACGCACTTTATCGCGGTGTTTGATCCCGGCGGGAAAACATTCAGGCATGAGCGATATCCCCTCTACAAAGCCAACCGGCAGGAAACGCCCGAAGTGATTAAGGCGTCGCTGCCGGTGGTGAAAGAAATACTTTCGGCATTTCACATCCCGGTGATTTGCAAGGACGGCTACGAGGCCGACGATGTGATCGGCACCATCGCCAAGCAGGCGGAGCGGAAAGGCTACGACGTATTCATGGTTACGCCCGACAAGGACTACGGGCAACTGGTGTCCGGGCATATCGTGATATGCAGGCCGCAGCACGCAAGCTCGTCGCTGGAAAAAATCGGCGTCAGCGAAATCAAAGCCAAATATACCATCGAGCGTCCCGAACAGGTGATTGACGTGTTGACCCTGTGGGGCGACGCTTCCGACAATATCCCCGGCGTGGAAGGCATCGGCGAAGTGCGCGCCAAGAAACTGATTGCGGAATACGGCAGCGTCGAAAACATGCTGCTACATGTGGCGGCGCTGCCCGAAAAACA
Source organism: Prevotellaceae bacterium (assembly GCA_031267855.1). Next base: position 4,461 of record JAIRYH010000143.1, on the reverse strand, counting down.
GCGCGCGGCCGTGGAAGCCGCCAGGGAACGCCTGCCGCTGTCGAAGATGCTTGTGACCATCGACACGCATGTTCCCCTTGAATGGAGCGAAGAAGCCGCAGCCGTCTGCCGGCCGGATACGGAACGGCTGAAAAAACTGTTTGCCGAATATGAATTTGCTTCGCTGATGCCGCTTCTGCCGGTGCTGGGCGGAGGACCGGCCAATCCGGCCGCTCCGGCAAAACCCGCAGCGTCCCGGCAGCTGAACCTGTTCGGCGAGGCGCCCGTGGAGCCCGCCCCGGTGGCACCCGCGGCTGTTGTTACGGATTATGCAACCGTTTCGGACACGCCGCACCACTACCGGATTGCCCAAAGCGAAGCGGAAATAAAAGCCCTGGCGCAGGCATTGCAGGAAAGCGCACTGTTTTGCTTCGACACGGAAACCACCGGCCTTGAGCCCATGCAAAGCGAACTTGTGGGATTGTCCTTTTCGGTGGCGGCGCACGAAGGCTGGTATGTGCCGGTGCCCGCCGGCAGGGAAGCGGCGAAGAAAATGCTGCAACCCCTGAAACCGCTGTTCGAGCAGGAAGACAAGCCGAAAATCGGGCAAAACATAAAATTCGACATCCTGATGCTGAAACAGTATGACATTGAAGTGCGGGGATTCCTGTACGACACGATGCTCATGCACTACCTCCTTGATCCCGAAAGCAGCCACAACATGACGGCGCTGAGTCATGCCTACCTGCACTACCAGCCGGTGGAAATCGAAGAACTCATCGGGAAAAGGGGCGCCCGGCAAGGCTCCATGTCGCAGGTGCCGCTGGAAGAAATTGCATCCTACGCCGCCGAAGACGCCGACATCACGTGGCAATTGAAGCCGCTCCTGGAAAACGAACTGATCAAAAACAACCTGTTCGACCTCTACAAAACCATTGAAATGCCGCTGGTATACGTGCTCGCCGACATGGAGTTCGAAGGCGTGAAAATCGACGTCACGGCATTGCATGAATACGGCAAAGAAATGCAGGCACAGCTGCGGGAATACGACAGGGAGATTAAGGAACTGGCAGGCGTGCCGGAATTGAATATTTCGTCGCCGAAGCAGCTGGGGATTGTGCTGTTTGAGAAACTGCAACTGCCGCACCCGAAAAAGACGCCCACCAAACAATATGCCACCGACGAAAAGACCTTGCAGGCGCTGGCGAACACACATCCGATCATTGCAAAAATTTTAGCGTTCCGGTCATTGCATAAACTGCTTTCGGGCTACATCGAAACGCTGCCGGAGCTGGTCAACAAACGTACCGGGAAAATCCATACCACCTACAACCAGTTTGTCACTTCAACCGGACGCCTGAGCTCCAATAATCCCAATCTGCAGAATATTCCGATACGCGATGAAAACGGCCGCGAAATCCGCAAGGCATTTATCGCCGGCGACGCGCAGCACGTGCTCCTTTCGGTAGATTATTCGCAGATAGAACTTCGCCTGATGGCGCACCTGAGTGCAGACCGGGACATGCTCGACGCTTTTGCCCGCAACGAAGACATACACACCGCCACCGCTGCAAAAATATTCCGCGAACCGCTCGAACAGGTGACGCGCGAACAGCGCCGGCAGGCAAAAATCGCTAACTTCGGCATTATTTACGGCATATCGCATTTCGGACTGGCGCAGCAGCTGCGGGTTTCGCGGGAAGAAGCAAAAAAATTGATTGACGGTTACTTTGCAACGTACCCCGATGTAAAGAAATATATGGACAAAGCCATTCTCCTCGCCGGGCAGAAAGGCTATGTAACGACCCTCTTCGGACGCATCCGCAAATTGCGGGACATCCATTCCCGCAACATGACCATCCGCAACTATGCACAGCGCAATGCCATCAACACGCCTGTCCAGGGCTCTGCCGCCGACATCATCAAAATCGCCATGATAAAGGTGCAGGAACAGCTGCGGCAACGCCGCCTCCAATCGCGCATGATCCTGCAGGTACACGACGAGCTGGTGCTCGACGTCTACCATCCGGAACTGGACGAAGTGAAAAAAATCGTGCAGTACGAAATGGAAAACGCCGCAGCATTAAAAGTCCCGCTGCTTGTGGAAATGGGCACCGGCAACAACTGGCTGGAGGCGCACTGATAAAAAAAGAACGGGAAAGCACTGCCTGTGCTTTCCCGTTCCCTGCAAACTGCTTCCGGATTAATAACGGTTTCTGCCGTACCCGCCGCCGCTGCTTTTACGGCTGTTGTATCCGCCGTTTCCGCCGCGGCTGTTGTACCCGCCGCCGCTTTTCCCGGTTTTGGGACGCGCCACGTTTACGCCGATTGTTTTACCTTCAAAATCCGTTTCATTCAATGCTGAAATGGCATTTTGACCTTCCGCATCATCAGACATTTCTACGAAACCGAATCCGCGTGACCTTCCGGTTTCCCTGTCTGTGATGACCTTGGCGGATGTTACTTCGCCATGCGCTGCAAATAGTTCCTGTAAGCTTTCGCTTGTTGTGCTAAAACTTAGATTTGATACAAAAATGTTCATTTGTTTTTTTTATTAATATTGTTAATTATTGTTTGTTCTCGCCGGTAAGCGTAATCTTTACGGCATCCATGCCTTTTCGACCACGCGCCAACTCGAATGTTACTATATTTCCTTCCGTTATGAAATCCGGGGCGTTACTGACATGGAAAAAATATTTTTCCGTACTGTCCGTGTGCTTGATAAAACCATATCCCTTGTTAGAATTAAAATACTCCACGCGACCGTTCAATACGGGCGCTTCCACATCTTCTTTCTTCGGGGTGGATATGGCGATATCTTCCGCTTCAATTTTCGGTTTATTTTCCCGGTCGGGCGGCGTGTTGGTTATAACGCCGTTTTCATCGACGTAAGCAATCATGTCTTCAAAGGAAGCGCTGCCGCCGCTCGCCTTGCGCTCTTCCCTGCGTTTTTGCTTTTCCTGTCTTTTCTGTTCCCTTTTCTTTTCCAGTTCTCTTTTGTTAAATGATATAGCCATAGGCATTGTGATATTTTAAGGTTTATAATTTAATTTTATTCTTTGGTTCCGTCATCGTCCGGAACGGTCAGGGATGCCTGCATGGCGAGGCTTTCAGCCATGGCAAATTCCCGCTTCAGGGCAGCTATGACTTCCTTCACGCTGCTTATTTTCCATGCCAGATGGGCGTTGATGCCGGCAAAGGCATACCCCTGTTCCATATTTCCCTTCGCCGCACTGAACAGCGCTTTCATGATACAGTAGGGACTCCGGGTATAATCGCAGGTCTTTATGCAGTGTACGGGACAGCTTTTGGGGGTTTCCAGCCCGAGCGCAACCCGCCTGAGAAATTCACTCTTAACCGCACGGCCGGGCATGCCTACCGGACTGTTTATAATCTGGAGATCGTCCTGCTGTGCGGCGAGGTAAACCTGCTTGAAGGCGTCCGATGCGTCACATTCATCGGTGGTAACAAATATGGTGCCCATCTGCACCGCCGAGGCGCCCATCTCTATGAAGCGGTACATATCGCCTCCCGACGATATGCCTCCTGCGGCTATAACCGGTATTGCCTTTATTTCTTTGTACGCGGCAGCGGTTTTCAGAACTTCCGGAACTATTTTTTCAAGCGCATACGACTGATCGCTGATCTGCTCCTTCCTGAAGCCTAAATGCCCTCCGGCTTTCGGCCCCTCCACCACACTGGCGTCCGGCAGGTAATGATGATTCTTATGCCATTTTTCGCAGATAATCCTGGCCGCGCGCGCCGACGAAACGATGGGCACCAGCTTCGTTTTGCTGCCGGAAGTTTGAAAGGAAGGCAAGTCCAGCGGAAGGCATGCCCCGGAAAAGATGACATCCACCTTTTCGGCTATTGCCGTACGCGCCATATCCGAAAAATTGGACAGGGCTACCATGATGTTTACGCCGATCATTCCTTTTGTCTTTTCCCGCGCCAGCCGCAGTTCCTCTTTCAGTCCCCAGATACAGTTTTGAAGAAAATTGCCATGTCCGCTGTGAATGAGTCCCAGGCCGGCACACGATATTACGCCTATTCCACCTTCATTGGCAACAGCCGAAGCCAGCCCGGAGAGGGATACCCCCACCCCCATGCCGCCCTGAATGATCGGCAGCCTGATTTCCCTGTCACCTATGAAAAACGATTTCATCATACCTGTACAAATGCGTCACGATAATTGCAGCGCACACCTTCGCGACTTGTTAATATTGTAAACAAGAAAGTTGATTTTGATGTCGATTCGGGCGTTGGGAAAACCTGTCTAACAGAGGCAGGGCACAACATGACCAAGAAAGATACAATACAAACTCGATTGTTCAGGCGACAAAGATACAATAATAAATTAACTTACCACCGGAAAAGCAAATTATTTAACATTTTTCACGATTACCGTCCATGGATTTAACACAGCCCTCCGGCTTCCCGTGCGGGGACGTTCTTATACCGCTCCATGAAAGGCTCGGGCAT
>JAIRYH010000111.1 GCA_031267855.1 Prevotellaceae bacterium | reverse complement strand
CATAAATTCAGGTGAAATTCCCTTTGCGGCACGTGCCGCAAGTATAAATTCGGGCGAATTGCCCTTTGCGGCACGTGCCGCAAGTATAATTTCGGGCGAAATTCCCCCTTGCGGCACGTGCCGCAACAGGTATCCGGTACTTTTTGTTTGCAACCGGTCATTAAAAAATTAAATAAAACAGCCCGGTTGCGCGGTTTGACCCCGAAACGCCGGGCATTAACCCGCTGTACCCGCGCTACAGGCCGCTGTACGAAGACGAAGTGGCGGCGCCCGCAGCACAGTTTTGAATTTTGAATGGCGACAAGCGGTCAATGGCGTAGCCAACTTTCAGTTCTTCACTTTTCACGTAAAGCGTCAGCCAATTCCTAATTCTTAATTCTTAATTCTTAATTCCTATCGCCGGATATGTGAAAATTATTTTCTACTTTTGTCTTTCGTAAAAAATAACGAGCGTGTTTACCCAAAAAATACCGGCATACATTTACGCGAAGCACAATATCATGCGGCTGATACTCTTTACGGCGCTGTTTGCGCTGGTATTCATCAACATGTTCGAGCCGTTCAGTTCCCGCCACTGGCACGGCGGCGTCCTGTCGTCCGAGCTGTACCTGGTGTTTTCCAGCCTCATTGTCCTGACCGGCGTGCTGGTGGTGGTCATCAGCCGTATTATCATGTATTATCGGGGTCGCCGCCACGGCATCAATTTGAGGACATACTGCGTGTGGGTGCTGCTGGAAATACTGTTCATGTCGCTGTTCTATACGGTTTACACGCTTTATGTTCCTTCCGCCGCGGAGCCGGAGTCGCTGATTCATCTGGTCAAAAAGGTGCTGCTGCGCACTTCGCTCGTGTTGCTGCTGCCGTATGCCGTGCTGCATTTATATTTTGCCTACAGGGACAAGGAAAAGCAGCTGCAAATGCTTCAGGATAGCGTTGCCGCCGCCGCCCCCCGGCAAAACGTTTATTCTTTTTATGACGGGAAAGGCGACCTGCACCTCTCGGTAGCCCGCGACAGCCTGCTTTACATCGAGGCTGCCGACAATTATGTCACGATATGGTATCTCAACCGGGGCGCCCTGACCCGGCTTCTTTTGCGCAATTCACTGAAGGCAATCGAAAAGAGCATGGCGGATACGAATGTTGTCCGCTGCCACCGCTCGTATATGGTGAACCTTGAAACGGTGACCGTTATCCGCCGGCAGAAGGGCGAAATCTACATGGAATTCGGCAAGGAGCATGTGCCGGATATTCCCGTTTCCTCCCGGTATGACGAAAAAATTACCCGCTGGTTCAGCTGATGCGCCAACCGGTTTGGACGTTTGCATGCCGTGAGGCGCACCGCGGCGTTAGCCGGTGTTGCATTGCGCGGCGCGGCGGCTGGCGGTGTTTTTTTGTTAAGAAGTGTTAATTTGTTTTTGTATGTCCGAAAATTTTCGCACCTTTGCAGCGAACAAACAAACACAAACAAATTATGAAACGTTTACTCCTTTATTCCGTACGGGCGCCCATTCTGTTGCCCGGAACTATTCCGAAAGGAAAATATCATTACTTACTTTACGAGCAGTAGGGTAAGCGATGGCGTGTAAACCTGTCACCGGTTTACAAAGCCTCTCAACATTTTTATCCGAATCATCGTCCCGCCCGTGGTGGGAAAAACTTCTGTTTCCGCACCGGTTTCAGCGTCGCCTGGCCTCACGGCTGCTGCGCGTATTTGAAATCGGTTCGAGCCGGAGTTTTACCGCCTACGAGATGGCGCGCGATTTGGGCATGGACGGTATCGACGGTCAATGCGATATTGACGGGGCTATACGCCGCCTGCTGCTGAAAGGACAAATTGAGCAACCCTATCCGGGGCGGTTTTGTCTGCGTGATTTTTGCCGCATCACGGGCGTGGTCGATTTATCGAATCCCGCCATGCCCGTGCTGGTTTCCGGCAATTATAAGGTGCCGGTTCATATTTTGCCGGATCACCTGCTGGGATCGTCGCATGGCGACACGGTCAGCGTAAAAATCCGCCGGAAAGCGCAGCACAGCCTCGAGGCAGAAGTGGTGAGCGTCACTAAATTTGCCCAACGCCGACTGGTGGGAAACCTGGAGGTATTGGCGCAACGGGCCTATTTTACCCCTGTCAACCGGGAGCTTTTCCGCGACATCGAAATTCCGCTCGGCTGCATTAAAGACGCCGAAGACGGCGACCGCGTTGTCGTGGAGCTTGCGCCGAACGGACACCAGGACGAAAGGGTGCTCGCCAAAGTAATAAAGGTACTGGGCGAAGCCGGCACGGAATGCGTCGAAACGGTAACGCACCTTCAGTCACTCGGCTTCGCAACCGGCTTCACCCCCGAAGAGGAAGCGGCGGCAGCGGCCATCCGGTTTGACATTACGCCGGCAGACCTCGCCGCCCGCCTTGATATGCGCGACGTGCCGACCTGCACCATCGACCCCGACGGAACCCGGGACGTGGACGACGCCGTTTCTATCCGTGCCCTGCCCAACGGAAACTGGGAGGTGGGCGTCCACATTGCCGATGTCACGCACTACGTGAAACCCGGCTCTGTGCTTGACCGGCGCGCTTATCAATACACCACGTCCGTCTACCTGCCCGACCGCGTGCTGCCGCTGTTCCCCGACAGGGTAACGCATGGCTGCTCCCTGTTTGCCGGCATGGACAAGCTCGCTTTCTCCGTGATTTTTGAAATGACCGGCATGGCCCAGGTGGTCAACCGGAAGGTAGCAAAAACGATTGTGCGCTCGCAGCGGCAGTTTACCTACGCCGAAGCGCAGCAGATGATAGACGGGGCGGCTGGCGAATTTTCCGTCGAACTGTGCACGCTGTACGAGCTGTCGCAAAAACTGCGGAAAGCCCGCTATGACAATGGCGCCATCAGGTTTAACGACCGTCCGGAACTGCGTTTTGAATTCGACGAAATGGGCAGCGTGGCCGGCGTTATGCCGCGCAAGCGTATCGAATCCATGAATCTGATAGAAGAATTCATGCTCCTCGCCAACGGCAGCGTGGCGGAGATAGCGGCCAAAAGGCACCTGCCGTTTGTGTACCGTTCGCACGGGCTGCCGAACAAGAAGATGTTCGACGAACTGCGCCGCGTCGCCGGCAACTACGGGCACACCATCAAGGGCGAAGGGACGCCCGGCGCGAATACCAGCCGCACGATATCCAAAGGCATTTCCGCTTTTATATCGCAGCTGGAAGACGTGCAGGAGGAAATGCTCTTCATCAACCTCTCCATACGCTCCATGGCATGCGGGAAATACACGTCAATGCCCCGCCGCCACTTTGCGCTGGCGCTTAACCATTACGCGCATTTCACGTCGCCCATCCGCCGCTATGTGGACATGACGGTTCACCGCCTGCTGACCGGCGCGCTGATCGACCGCACGGCGCATACCGGCATCTTCGACTATGAAACGGCCTGCCGGCATTTCAACTTTATGCGGGAGAAGGCAAAAGCGCTGGAAGACCGCATGGAGCAACAGAAAGCAGCAGAGTTTTTAATGAATAAAGTGGGGCAGGAATTTGAAGGCGTCATCACGCACGTGTCGCCCAGCATGATGTTCGTAACGCTCGACGGAACGGGCATTCGCGGCCGCGTGCTGCTGAAAACCCTGGTCGACGACAACTATGAACTGGACGTCGACCAGTATATTATTTACGGGAAAGCAACAAATAATTTTTACCGGATAGGAAACAGGGTAACCGTGCGCGTGGTGCGCGCAGATAGCAGCCGCGCCCTCGTGGACTTTATTCTTACGGCGTGCAAACAGTCGAAAAAAAGATTTACAGATTGACGGATTTACAGATTTACAGATTTGGCTTGCGCCATTACGCGCTTGCCGCCATTCAAAATTCAAAATTCTAAATTGTTGCTACTGGATGTCAGTAGCACCCGAAAACTTAATGACTATCGTGTGGTCATGCCCGGAAATACCGCTGTTCCGCCGGCTCGTGGGGGCGCATTCCCGTCGCGTGGGAGTGGGGGCGCCATATAAATATCCCGACACGGAATATGCATTTTCGATAACATATTCCGTGCCGGAAATAAACCACCATGAGCCGGCCAACCCCTTCAACTTTCAAAATTCGTCATTTTTCTTCGCGTTGTAAACTTTCCGCGCTTTTGCCAGTTCAAGGAGAAATTCTTTTTCGGCAAGGTCAATATCGTTGTTTCCGTCATTGTCCACGTCCATATCAATCAGCCCCTCTTCTTTCAGTTCTTTGTATGCCTGTCGCTGGGCAGACAGCCCCATTTCGATGCAGACATACACCTGCACCGATCCATCGGGGCGGTCGTAGGTATTTTTGCATATCGGGCGCGTGTTGCTAAGAATCTGTGAAACGCGCTGTGCCATTTCGCTGCTGTCGGCTTCGAGAATGGCCGAAAGGCTGCGCGGGCTGTCGGCGCCGCCGGTAACCGCGCCCCGGACATTCTCCCTGTTTACGCTAAATTCCGTTCCTGCGCCGGCGGTTAGCCTGTACTGTTCGGCGCGGTGCCGGATAAAGCCGGTGATTTCGGCCGCCACCTGTGCGGCGAGTTCGTTGCGGGCTTGCAGTTTGGCAATATTGAAAGCGATGGCTTCGCCGGATGAAATGCCGCTGCCCGATGCGCGGGGATTGGTTTCCAACTGTAAGGCGAGTTCTTCACATGCTTCTTTTTCCCGTTTGGCGCCGCGGGAGGTGGTTTGTGCAACGCAGATGCCGGTTGCCAGCAGGGCGGTTATGGTTGCCGCAAAGATTAAGATACGTTTCATTTTGATAAATTTTCCCGTGTTATTTTATTTTCATTTGGGCGGCAAGGGCGGAAGCGGCTTTTTTAAGGTCGTTGCCGCTGGCCGTTGGAATGGCATATTCGGCGCTGCCGATCAGTTTATTGCTTTTTACGTCGGTGAGTTGCGCCGAAAACAGGTAGTTGTCCAGGTAGACGGCATGCACCAGGCACAGCACAGACACATTGTGCTGATGTCCCCATTCGATGAGTTCGCGGTCGTCAATGTGTCCATCGTCTTCGTATTTGCGCAGTTCGTCCAGTTTTTGCTTGATGGCTTCGGTGCGCGGAATAATTTCGTAGTTGCCTTTCCGCGCAAGCTCGTTACCTATCAGCGAGGTGAAATAGTCGCCCACCTGATGGTTCAAACCCGTCACAAAAACCACCAGCAAGGGCTTGGGCTGTTCCTTTGCCTTCTGCGGGGAACCGTCCTGCGCCTGCGCCGCGGTTGCTGACAGCATCAGGGCTAAAGTCAGGATAAAAATGTTTCGCTTCATCACAGTCTAATTTTTTATTTTCGGTAAAATCTTTTCCAGTATTTTTTCCCGGAGTTCCGGCAGTTTAAATGCTTTTGTGGCGGCTATTTCTGCCGACTTTCCCGCCGCGTAGGCGTCGGGGTCGTTAAGGATGGAGAAGTCTACCGTCTTCTTTTTGGTCATGCGGTTGTAGAGCGAACCTTTCACATTGGCGTAGTAACTGATAATGCCGTGCGCTCCGCTGCCGTCGCTGCGCTGCGTGGTGCCGGCGACGAGCGTGAGGGCGTAGTCGGCTTCGGTATCGTCGTCCACCACACTGCACTCGTTTTCGCTGAGCGCCTGCTTCACGATATCGCAAATAAAGCCCGGGTCGCTGCTGAACGCATCGTCCGTGTATCCCCTGTATTCGTACTGGCAATCGACGTACACAAAGGTACTTTGCTCCAGTTTTATCAGGGCTTGCGCGATGGTCTGCTGCAGTTCCCGGCTGCGTCCGGTTTGCAGGGCGTCTTCATCGGCACCGGCATTCACTGCGGCGAGCAGGTCCTGGTAAAGCGTGACGCCGGCAAACAGTTTTTCCGCTTCGCTGCATTTCCGGAAGGCGCTCATTTTTTTGCCGGCGGCGGCCAGTTGTTCCGCTATGACTAAAGCCGTTTCCACCTTGTTCAGGTCGAGGTTGATTTGCTTCCGGTAAAAGGCGGCAAGGTCGGCGCGGCGCACGGAGGCGAAAGCATACAGCGTCCCGTCCGCAGGGTCGTGAAACGACCTGACTTCCATCTTGACGGTGGT
>JAIRYH010000094.1 GCA_031267855.1 Prevotellaceae bacterium | reverse complement strand
CCCCTTGCGGCTGCAAAGTTTTGGACAGGCTGATTTGCTGGTCGGGGTGACAGGACTCGAACCTGCGGCCTCCACGTCCCGAACGTGGCGCGCTAGCCAACTGCGCTACACCCCGAATTGAGGGTGCAAAGATAAAAATTTTTTGTTACTTTGTAAAAATTTTTTTTATGAAAGAGGATTTTCTGCATTTTTTGTGGGAATACGGGTTGTTCGAACGCTCCAAATTAGCGACTATCGACGGTGAACCCATTGAAATCTTCGCACCCGGGCAGCATAATACCGATGCCGGCCCCGATTTCTTTAATGCAAAAATCAAAATAGGCGACACGTTGTGGGCAGGAAATGTAGAAATACACGTGCGTGCATCCGATTGGCAACGGCATGCCCACAACGAAGATAAAGCATATGACAATGTCATTTTGCACGTCGTAAAGGAAAATGACAGCCCGGTACGGCATGCCGGCGGGCAGCAGCCGGCAACACTGGTCATGCGCTACAATCCGCAAATGGAAGCGCGTTATGCGGCGATGCAGCAGTCGGTCGAATGGGTGGCATGCGGCAAGGAGGCGTCGCAGGTAGATTTATTCCACATCAAGCAATTCTTAAGCCGTTTGCTGGTGGAGCGTCTGGAACGGAAAGCACAGCAACTCTACGACGTGCTTGACGCTACGCACAATGATTGGCGCGAGGCGTTCTATCGTTTATTATTTCGTGCGTTTGGCTTTGGCGTAAATGCTCTGCCGTTTGAATGGCTGGCAAAGGCTACGCCGCTTAGCGTCATTGGCAGGCACCGTCATGCGCTGGTGCAAACGGAAGCATTGCTATTCGGGCAGGCGGGAATGCTCTCCGGCGAAGCGAAAGACGATTATCAGCGCACATTGCAAAAAGAATATGTATTCCTTCAAACCAAATTTTCGCTGCAACCGCTCGAAGCGCATTTGTGGAAATTCCTGCGATTGCGTCCCTCGAATTTCCCGACGGTGCGTGTGGCGCAGCTTGCCATGCTATTACACCGCCACGCTGATTTAATGGATAAAATACTTGCTTCCTGCACGGCAGACGACCTGTATGCGTTGTTCGATGTGCAGGCCTCTGCCTATTGGGATGAGCATTTTACCTTTGGAAAAGTTTCACGGAAAATGCCGAAAACCATTGGCCCGGCTTCGATTCAAAGAATGATACCGAATGTCATAGTCCCTTATCTTTTTGTTTGCGGCAAACGGCAGGGCGACGAGACATTGTGCGAAAAAGCGGTGCATCTGCTGGAAACATTGCCCCCCGAAAAAAACCACATTATTACCGGTTGGGAACAGACAGGCGTAAAGCCCTGCAACGCATTTTATACACAGGCATTGATTCAGCTGAAAACAAATTATTGCAATGCCGGACAATGCCTGAAATGCGGCATCGGAATAAATTTATTACAAAAACAACGGCATAATCAATCATAAATCTTTTTAACATAACACTGCATTTAATATGAGCATTGATTTTTCCCACATCCCCTCTTCCATTAAAGAAAAAAGCAACAGCGAACTTGCCGCTGCCATTCTTATCTTCAGGGCTGTCCACTACAAATGGCTGATTCGTTTCGGGCAACTTGTCCTGCCTTACGTACTGTGGATTCCCGGCGTAAAGTATCTTATCCGCCACACCGTTTTCAAGCATTTTTGCGGCGGCGAAACCCTGGACGAAATGAAAAAAATAATACAGAATTTGGCGACCCACAACGTGAATGCCATTTCCGACTACTCTGCCGAACAGTCCGACACCAAAGAAAAGCAGGAAAAAACGCGCAAAAACATTTTACAATCTATTGGTTTTGCCGGGCAACAAAAGAACGTACCGTTTGCCTGTGTAAAAATTACCGGTATTTGCGCCCGCCCGTTACTGGAAAAAATGTCGAAACAGGAACCGCTTACCGGGAGCGAACAGCAAGCCCGTAATGAATTTATCGAACGCCTGGACGCCTTATGCGATGCGGCGGCAGAGCAGAATAAAAAAATGTTTATTGACGCCGAAGAAACATGGATTAATCCCGCCATCAACGAAGCCGCAGAAATGATGATGGCAAAATACAATAAAGAAAAACACGTGGTCTATACGACCATTCAATTTTATACGACCGACAGTCTGGCATACCTGCAACGACTGATAGATACCGCACCCTGCAAGGTAGCATTAAAACTGGTGCGCGGCGCTTATCACGAACAGGAGAACGAACGCGCAGCGAAAATGGGTTATCCGACGCCCATTTTACCCGGCAGGGAAGCGGTTGACAGGAATTACAACGCCGGGCTGCGCCTGTGTATAAAAAATCCTGGCAGGGTATCGTTTTGCGCCGCCACACACAATGCCGGAAGCATCGAATTGTTGATGCAATTGATGAATGAACACCATGTGGCATCGAACAGCGATATTGTGTCGTTCTCGCAACTGTATGGCATGCGCGATAATCTGACGTATGAACTGGCGGGCAGCGGCTACAATGTTTCAAAATATATCCCGTACGGCTCGCTCAAGGAAACATTGCCCTACCTTATTCGCCGTGCGCAGGAAAATTCCGGCATCACCGAACAAATGGGTGATGAATTGCAACTGCTGCTGAAAGAAAAACAGGCGCGAAAAAACCTGTCCGGAAAATGACGGTGTTGCAGGTTGAATGGTTGCGCTGCCGTTGTTAGCCCTTCTCATTCCGTTACGCTGCGTTTGGCACAATGCCTGTTTTTTTACAGCAAAATGTCGTTCAGCAGCCCCGAGGCGGTTTGTTTGGTGCCGGCGCCGGCGCCCTGTATGCGCATGCCGTTGGGGTAAAAATCGCTGTAGAGGATAATTACATTGTCGCAGCCGTTGGAAGCGCAGAAGGCGTGCGAACTGTCGAACGACTGCAATCCTGCCTTGATGTGTCCGTTTTCTATTTCGATGCAGAACGAAAGTTTTTTATTCGCTCCGGCGGCTTTTTCGTACAGCGCCCTGAAATATGCCTCGTTTTTTTCTACCGTGCGGTAAAAGTCGTCCACGTTGCCCGACAGGCATTCTTCGGGCAGGAACGAATGGATTTCGATGTGTTCGATATTTATTTCCATCCCTATTTCGCGCCCGAGGATAAGCGCCTTGCGCAGCAGGTCAAGCCCCTTCAAGTCCGTGCGCGGATCGGGTTCGGTGAAGCCTTCGCACTGCTCGCGGCGGATGATGGAAGCAAACGATTCCGTGCCGTTGTAGGTATTGAAAAGATAATTGAGCGAGCCGGAGAGGGTGGCTTCGATTTTGTGGATTTTGTCGCCGCTGTTGCGCATCTGCCGGATGGTGGAGATGATGGGCAATGCCGCGCCCACGTTGGCTTCGTAGCGGAACGGGACGCCTTCCTGCTTGGCGGTGGCATGTACGCCTTTATAATACTGGATGTCGAGCGAATTGGCGATTTTGTTGCAGGTTACGATGCCGATTTTTTCCGACAGGATTTGCTGGTAGAGCATGGATATTTGCAGGTCCGACGTGCAGTCCACAAACAGGCTGTTGGGGCGCGAGAGCTGCTGGATTTTTTCGATAAAGTCCATTGTCTTGTAAGCCGGTTTTCCGCCTTTGGTCAGCGTTTTGCCGATGGTGTCGAGATGCAGGCCTTTGGTGTCGAACAGCATTTTGGTGCTGTTGCAGATGCCGATGATGTTAATCTCCGTGCTGATGGTTTCCGAGAGGCTGCTGCGGCGTTCTTCGATCATTTCGACGAGGCTTTTCCCCACATTGCCGTAGCCGGCGATGAAGAGGTTGATCTGTTTTTTCGACGCGCCGAAAAATTCATTGTGTATAGCCTGCACCGCCTCGTTAAATTCGTCGGTACGCACTACCGCCGAAATGTTTTTTTCGGACGACCCCTGCGCAATGGCGCGGATGCTGATGCCCTTGCTGCCGATGGCTTCAAACATGCGTCCGCCGGCGCCGGTCTGGTTTTTCATGTCGTCGCCGACGAGGCTGATGATCGAGAAGTTTTTTTCGACGCGCAGCGGTTCGATTTTATTGAGCGATATTTCGTAGGCGAACAGTTCGTCGGCAGCCGCTTTTGCCTTGTCGGCGTCGGCTTCGTCGATCGCCACGAGCATGGTGTTGACCGACGACGCCTGGGTAATGAGGATAATGTTGATTTCGTTTTTCGTCAGTACGTCGAACAGGCGGCTCGAGTAGCCGGGCACGCCGACCATTCCGCTGCCTTCCATCGACAGCAGGGCGATATGCCCCGTGCCCGAAATGCCTTTTATTTTCCCCGTGCCCTCCGGCGGGTTCTGTTCGATAAGCGTTCCGGTATTTTCCGGTGCAAAGGTATTTTTTACCAGAATCGGAATCCGGCTGTCGATCACCGGCTGTATTGTCGGCGGAAAGATGACCTTTGCCCCGAAGTGCGACAGTTCCGAGGCCTCCTTGTACGAGATGTGTTCGATGGTGCGGGCTTCCGGAACAACGCGCGGGTCGGCGGTCAGCATGCCGTCTACGTCCGTCCATATTTCCAGTATCCGCGCTTCGATGGCCACCGCAATCAGCGACGCCGTGTAGTCCGACCCGCCGCGCCCCAGCGTGGTGGTGCGTCCGGCGACGTCGGAGGCGATGAAGCCGGGGACGACATACAGCTTGCAGTTGTTGCCCGACAGCTGTTTTTTGATGTTCCGGGAGGTTTCGTCTTTCAGTACGGTATTTTGCCGCTGGCGGTATTCCGTCTTGATGAGGTCGCGTGCATCCGTCCATTTGCAGGAGATGCCGGTCGATGAAAATTTTTCGGCGATAATGGTAGTCGAAAGCAGTTCGCCGAAACTCATGATAAGATCCATCGTGGCGCGGCTTATTTCGCGGATGAGGAAAATGCCGTTCAGCACGCCTTTCAGTTCATCGAACAGCAGGGCTGTCTTTTTTGCAACGCCTTCGCGGAAGTCCGGCGCAATCAGTTCGTCGATGAGCGCCGTATGCCGCCGTTCCAGTTCCGCGACAAGCTGCTCGTATTCCCTGTTGCCGTTTTCCGCCAGCGTGCCGATATGAATGAGCATGTCGGTACAGCCTCCGACAGCCGAAATCACCGCCACGGTTTTGTCGCGGCCGATGGCGCTTTTGATAATTTCCGCCGTTTTGTTTATGTTGGCGGCGCCGGCTACCGACGAGCCTCCGAATTTCAGTACTTGCATGTGTTTTTTTATTTAAGGATTTATGGAATCGCGGGGTGTATGGATTTACGGAATCACAGATGCTGCCGGCGGAGCGGGTCCAGCTTCCGGCGGAGCTGTTCGTGCTCCAGCAAAAAGCCGTCGTGCCCGTATGCGGAGGAAATGATTTCCAGTTTGGCGCCGGGTATGTGCGCTGCCATGTCGCGCATTTCGCTTACGGGAAACAGCACGTCGCTGTCGATGCCGATGCACAGGGTGTTTGCCCTGACGGTTGACAGGGCTTTTGCCACGCCGCCGCGCCCGCGCCCGACATTGTGCGTGTCGAGGCCCAGCGTAAGGTAATAATAGGCATAGGCGTTGAAGCGTGCCGACAGTTTCCTTCCCTGATGCTGCTGGTAAGTGCAGGCACGCTGCGCCAGCAGGCAGTTGTCGTCCGTTTCGCGCTGCGTGGCGCCATAGCCTGCATGGGAACGGTACGACAGCAGGGCAATCGAGCGGGCACATTCCAGTCCCTTTTTCCCGCCGCCGGCGTGCTGCTGCGCTTCAAAGGTGGCGTCGGCCTTCAGCGCCATGCGTTGCGATTCGTTGAACGCCGTGCCCCACGGGCTGATGCGCGCATTGCAGGCAATAAGGCATATATTCCGTATCAGCGACGGGTTGGAAATAGCCCATTCAAGCACCTGGAACCCTCCGCTGGAGCCGCCGACAGCCAAATCGACCTGTTCGATGCCGAGATGCGCCCGCAGCAATTCATGCGCCGCTATCATGTCCCTGATGGAAATCAGCGGGAAATCGAGCAGGTAGGGCTTTCCGCCGGGCTGCCGGACAGACTGCGGCCCGGTGCTCCCGTAGCACGAGCCGAGGATATTGGCGCAGACAATAAAGTATGCGTCCGTATCGAAATATTTCCCCGCGCCCACCAGCGTGTCCCACCATTCTTCAGGATTGGCGTTTGCCGTGAGGGCATGGCAGATCCATATCACTTTTTTACCGGCGGCACTTCCGCTGCTCGTGTAATAGCAGATTTCCATTTCCGGCAGTACGCCGCCGTTTTCCGGATAAAACCGTTTGTTATATTTATACAGGTGTTGTGTCATGCGACCGGTGTGATTGGATTTTTAATGTGCTCAACGGGGCTGGCGCCGTGCGCATACGCTTAGCCGCGCATGCGCACGGACATTCGAAAACGGGAGGAGCGTAAAACTATATGCATCATTTGTAAAATCACGGGCGCAAAGATAGAACTTTACGGCGGATTTTCAAAAAAAAATTATTGCCGC
>JAIRYH010000091.1 GCA_031267855.1 Prevotellaceae bacterium | reverse complement strand
TTACGCATTACAAATATGTGGGTAATCCTGAAAAGGTACTGAAAGACCAGACCGTGCCGGTGATCCTGGGCGTGCTTACCACGATCGGCGCCTTCATGGGGCTGATGTTTACCGAATCGGAACTGCTGCGCGATTTCGGCCTGTTTGCTTCGCTGGGGCTGGCCGGCACAACCGTATTTGCATTGCTGTTCCTGCCGCAGTTTTTCAATCCGGGGAACAATAAAAAGTCCGAGAAGGCGTTTGCGGCGCTTGAGAAGATAAATTCTTTCCCGCTGGAGCGGCAGAAAGGACTGATTGTCGCTATTCTTGCGGTGAGCGCCGTGTGCTTTGTAACCTCGAGAAACGTGCGGTTTGATTCCGACCTGCAAAATATCGGGTACCATGACCGGCAGGCGCTGCGATCGGAAAAACTGCTGGCGTCAAAAACGGCCGGCGGCCTGTCGACCGTATATTTCGCCGCGGTATCGGAAGACTTGGACGAAGCGCTGGCGGCCGCCGGCAGGCTTTGTAAAAAGCTGGATACATTAACGGCCGGCGGGTTGATAAAATCGTATACGGCGCCGCCGCCGGTATTTATTCCGGTCGCCGAACAGCAGCAGCGCATCGCCCGGTGGAACGCCTTTTGGACGGATGAAAAGAAGGCGGCCGTCCGGCAAAACATCATGGACGCCGGCGCCCGGTATAAATTCATGCCGGGCACGTTTGACCCGTTCTTCGCCATGCTGGATGCGGACTACGAACCGGTTTCACTGTACGAAGCAGGCATCATTCCGCCGGAAATACGGGACAATATTATTGAATATACGGACGGTCATTACCTGGTGTTTGTTCCGGCGCGGATGGACCGGAAACAGCTGATGGACGCGGGGCGCCGTGTCGTCGCGGGCAGTCCGGATCTTGTAGTGGTCGACCCGATGTACTACACCAGCGATATGGTTAAAATCATACATGGCGATTTCAATATCACCCTTGCCGTGTCGTCCCTGTTTGTGCTGGCGGTGCTGCTGGTTTCCCTCAAAAATATGCTCCTGGCGCTCCTGGCGTTCCTGCCGATGGGTTTAAGCTGGTACATTGTGCTGGGGTGCATGTCGATTTTCGGACTGGAATTTAATTTAATCAACATTGTTGTTTCTTCCTTTATTTTCGGAATCGGGGTCGATTACAGCATTTTTATTATGGACGGACTGCTGGCGAAGTATCGCCGGGGCGCGCCGTTGCTGGTGTACCATAAGACGGCTATATTTTTCTCTGCGGTTATCCTGATCGTGGTTGTTGCATCGCTGCTGTTTGCCGTGCATCCGGCTGTTTCGTCCATCGGCGTATCCACGCTGACAGGCATGGGCGCCACGATTTTAATTGCCTATTCCCTGCAGCCCTTTTTGTTTTCACTGCTGATAACAAACCGCACGGCGCAGGGGAAAGCGCCGGTTGCGTGCAGCAATCTTCTTGCCGGGCGGCATGCGCCCTCGGTGAAACGCGACCTGCAAGATAACTACCGCTACAAGGGTTACCGGATAGAGCGCCTGCTGCATAAAGAACTTAAAAAAACGGATAACTACGCGCTGCTGCGGGAAGCGGTGACCGGGAAAAACTCCATGCTGGACTACGGATGCGGCTTTGGCTTTACTTCCTACATGGCGTCTTTCGTTCATCCGCAAATGCAAATATCCGGTTTCGATACGGACGATGACGCCCTGGCAATCGCCGGTAATTGTTACCGGAAAACACCGCAGATGCAATTCACTGCGGACACGGCGGTACTGAACGGCCGCTATGAAGCGGTCGTCATCAATAAACCCATAGCCGATGCCTCCGTTTGCCGGCTGTTGCTGTCCCGTGCGGCGACCGTCATTGTACGGAAAGCGTGCACAGACAGCGATTGCCTGAAAGCGGCGGGATTTAAGGAATACAAATCGGATGCCGTGTTTGCCGTGTTTCATTCTACAAAAAACAGCCGATGAAATATGACGTCATCATTATCGGCAGCGGACTGGGCGGGCTGGAATGCGGATATATCCTTGCCCGGAAAGGGTACAGTGTTTGTGTTCTGGAAAAAAACCTGCAAACAGGCGGCTGCCTGCAAACATTCCGGCGGGGCGATACGGTTTTCGATACCGGATTTCATTACGTCGGCGGATTGGAAGAAGGACAGTTTTTGCATCGGATCTTCCGTTATTTCGATTTGCTGGACTTGCCGTGGCACCAGCTGGATGAAAACGGATTTGCGGAAGTGGTATTCAATGATAAATCTTATTTTTTTGCATCGGGTCACCAACGGTTCGTCGAAACATTAGCCCGTGATTTTCCGCACCGGCGTGCGCAGCTGGCAAAGTACGCGGAATTTCTAAAGCAGGTAGGCGACAATATGGGGCGTGGCTTTATGCCCGGAGAAGATAGTGCGGTTTTCGCCGGCTCCCTATTCGAGCGTTCCGCCTATTCGTTTTTGCAGGAAACCATCGACGATCCGCTGCTGTTGCAGGTGCTGTCCGGCGCTTCACTGACAATGGAACTGTGCGCCGAAAAATTGCCCTTATACGTATTTGCACAAATCAATAATTCCTTTATCCAAAGCGCCTGGCGCTTGCGCGGCGGCGGTTCGCTGATTGCAGAAAAACTTGCTGCCGGCATCCGGAAGATGGGTGGCGCGGTGCGCACCAAAACGGCGGCTACGCGATTAATAACAAAAGGTAACAGCATTGTGGCGGTGGAATGTAACGGCGAAGAACAGCTGGAAAGCCGCTACGTTATTTCCAACGTACATCCGGCGCTCACGCTCTCGCTGCTCAATGAGGATGTGCCTGTCCGCAAAACGTACCGTAACCGCATTTGTAATTTACCCAATACTTATGGAATGTTTACGGTTCATTTGCAGTTGAAGGAAAATACGGTTCCTTACCTGAACAGAATGATTTATCTGCACAGGGGGCAGGATGTATGGAACTGTTGCCGCCATCGCCCGCCGGCAGAAACGGCTGCCGCCTTGATAAGCTACCAGACGCCGCCCGCCGGCGAATCTTATACCGCCAATATTGATATTCTTACACCGATGCTTTGGGAAGAAGTAGCGGCATGGAGCGATACTTCCGTCGGCAACCGGGGCGCGGCTTACCGGTGTTTTAAAGAACAAAAAGCGGAAGCATGCATTGCACTGGCTGCGGAAAAAATACCGAACCTGAAGCAGTCCATTAAAAAGATATATACCAGCACGCCGCTAACCTACAGGGATTATACGGGAACGAGGAATGGCGCGGCGTATGGCATACAAAAAGATTGTACGAATGTACTGCTTACCCTGCTGCCTCCCCAAACGCCCATCCCCAATTTGCTATTAACAGGACAAAATCTTAACTTGCATGGAATTTTAGGCGTTTCGATAACTTCTTTTTTCACATGTGCGAAAATAGTGGGCATGGAAAATTTGATCAGTGAATTAATGGAATAGCAGGATAATGGATAGCCGCTGTTCCGGTAAAGACATACATTAAAAAATAAACAACATAAACAAATGAAACAAATTTTTACCTTATTATTCGTTACCATTGCCTGCATGGCGATGCATGCGCAGGTTTCAAGCGATGCCGACCGCCGGATAGTGCAGGCGATTAAACAGTCCAATAGCGCGTATCACACCATCACCAGTTCCTTCCAGCAGACGCGTCATCTTTCGATGCTAGGCGAAAATACTACCTCCGGCGGACGGTTTTATTACCGCAAGCCGGAACAATTGGCAATGAAATATACGCAGCCGGAAGGTGATTTGCTCTTGATAAACGGCAATCAATTTGTAATGGTAGCGGCAGGGAAAGAAAAGAAACTGTCGTCCAAAAGTGCTAAAATGGAAGGCATGAAAATTATCCTCTCTGCCTGTTTGCAAGGTGATGCAGAGCAAATGGGTGCGGAGAAAATCGCTTGCAGCGAGAACACGAACTACTACATGGTCATCGCCGACATCAACGGCAAATTGAACAGGAGCGGCATCAGCAGGGTTATTGCAAGCTATGCCAAGACCGACGGGACGCTTGCTACGCTGCAAACCATTGAGGCGGACGGCAGCTATACGCTATATGAATTGACGGATAAAAAATTTAACCAGCCTATTGAGGAGGAAATTTTTTCAAACAAAAATTAAACATTTTGGACTGTAAATTATAAACAGTGACAACAGCGCTGTCAGTCCTTAACACTTATTTAAATCAATAATTATGAAATACGCATTAGTAACAGGAGGAAGCAGGGGTATCGGACGTGCGGTATGTCTGCAATTGGCAGCTATGGGCTATCCTGTAATTATCAATTATTCATCGAACAGGGAAGCGGCATTGACTACTCAAAAATTAGTGGAAGAAAAAGGTGTGAAAGCCGAATTGCTTTCTTTTGATGTTGCCTCAAATGAGGCGATCGACAAAGCATTGACGGGTTGGGCGGAAAATCATCCAGATGATTATATTGCCGTACTGGTCAATAATGCCGGCATCCGCCAGGACGCAATAATGGTGTTCATGCAGGATTCGCAATGGAATGAAGTGGTCGGCACAAGCCTGAACGGTTTTTTCTACGTTACGCGAAAATTGTTGAAAGATATGCTAAGCAAGCGTTTCGGAAGAATCATCAATATGGTTTCCGTATCGGGACTGAGAGGATTGCCCGGACAAGTCAATTATTCCGCAGCAAAAGCTGCAATGATTGGGGCGACAAAAGCACTGGCACAGGAAGTCGGTGCGCGGAAAGTAACCGTGAATGCCGTTGCGCCGGGCTATATTGCTACGGACATGACGAAAGACTTGGATGAAAACGCGCTGAAATCAACGATTCCGCTGGGACGTTTCGGAACGCCGGAAGAAGTGGCGTCACTGGTAGGATTTTTAGCTTCTGAACATGCCGCATATATTACGGGCGAAGTCGTATCCATTAACGGGGGACTGTATACCTGATCACATAAAAAGGCTGTCCGTTTCGGGACAGCCTTTATGAGCAAAATGAAGAATCCTAATCGAGTCTACTTTTTGAAATAACGGTTAAATAACCCTTCAAAACCTTTGCCATGGCGCGCTTCATCCTTACACATTTCGTGTACGGTATCGTGAATGGCGTCCAAATTCAATTGTTTCGCCAAAGTAGCAATGCGCTTCTTGTCTTCGCATGCGCCGGCTTCCGCTTCCATCCGTTTTTGGAGGTTGGTTTTCGTGTCCCATACTATTTCGCCAAGTAACTCGGCAAATCTGGCGGCATGATCCGCTTCTTCCAGGGCATACCGTTTGAAGGCTTCCGCTATTTCGGGGTATCCTTCGCGGTCGGCCTGGCGTCCCATCGCGATATACATGCCCACTTCGCTGGCTTCTCCCAGGAAGTGAGCCCGCAGTCCCTCCAGCACGGTGGCATCAACGCCCTTGGCAACGCCAAGGACATGCTCGTCGGCAAATTTTAATGCGCCTTCGGTAGCAATCATTTCTTTAAATTTTTCTTTCGGTTGTTTACATTGCGGGCAATGTTCGGGAGCTTCGTCTCCTTCGTGTACGTAACCGCACACAGTACAAATCCATTTTTTTTTCATTTTTTTTAAGATTTAAAAGTTTATAATTTATTTAACTAAGCCGTGAAGCTTTGGTTTTACATTTTTTGCAATAGCCTTTACAATACAGGTGGCTTTCTGTAATCTCGAATCCGGGTATTGTTTTTACAGCTATAGGGGGTTGATGTTCTATCGGCAAGTCATACACGCTTCCACAGTGTTTGCAGCGAAAATGGGCATGCAAAGAAATGTCGGCGTCATAACGTACGTTTTTTTCATCAATGGTTAGTTCGCTGATGGCGCCTTGCTGTGCCAGTAATTTCAAAGTATTGTACACCGTTGTCCTTGACAGGGTCGGAATAGCAGGATAAAGATTATTGAAAATAATATCTGCGGTCGGATGAGTATAATTTTTCATTAGATATTCCATAATAGATATACGTTGTAGCGATGGTTTTATGCCATGTTGCTGTAACCTATTTATTGCTGTTGTTTTCATTTTAAAATTGTATTTAGTACAAATTTGAAATTTTTACAAAGGTAAATAAAAAAATTAAATTACCAAAAAAATTAAACGACTATGGTATGCGGCTTAAGTAATCCCTGTAATCGGATGCATTGGGTCGAATTTCAATGCTACCTAAACTATGTGTAACTTAACAAATACCTGCTATTCGACAAACATTTCATACGATTGCACCGGAAGAAATTTTAAACGATAACAGCATACCAATAACCCGCATACTACTTGAAAATATTACTGCGTGAGGATAATAACAACATCGCATAGCATTTGTCATTATATTATTTGGATAAAAATCGTATAAGTTTTTGTCGAGTCGAAATATTTATTTTAAAGAATGTACTAAAATCAACAATTTACATTCTATCGTATAAAATCATTTTCAACAACTAAGTATGCGCAATTCTAAAATTGAACCATAATAGATTACATACAAAACAATTTTGCCCGCATACTTTTGAAAACATCATTTTATTTTAAGATTTCAATACGGATTATCCAAATCAACAATTTTTATTATCTTTGCACCCTCAAACGTAAAATTGACGTATTGCCCGGATGGCGGAATTGGTAGACGCACTAGTTTCAGGGACTAGCGGTCGTAAGGCTGTGCAGGTTCGAGTCCTGTTCCGGGCACGATGAAAAATACCAATAATTTAAAATATTAGATTGTTGGTATTTTTTCTATTTTTTGCGCCTGCTGCAATGACTAATTAAACAACCTGTCACCCCTTTCACCCTTTCAGCTCCTGGATGCGTGTGTTCAGTATAATAATAAAATTGCTGTACGGACTTATGCCGTATGTGAACATCGCCTGTTCAAGCGCGGCAACCAGTTGCCCGTAGGCGCCGTCGACTTTCATGCGGATGTCTTTCAAGGCAGGCACGGCGCTTGTTTCAAGGCAGCCGGATGCTTGACTTTTATAGAGTTCGTCATGCATTGTATTGGCGGCTGCCAAATCGTCAAGGAGTCGCTCCAGATGCAGCAGTTTGAAAAATTTCGTGTAGCCGGCTGCTTCCTGCAGCAGATTGTCCACTGTTATGGTTTTTCGGCATGGCGACAGCGATTCAATATCGCCGAACTTTTCAAACACAGATTTCAGCGCCTCTGCGCAAGACGCATGCTCGTTGGACAGGCTGTGCGTACAGACGTCCGCAAGAAGCCACAGGGCATGATATAAACCGTCGCGCAGTTTTCCGGTTTTTACAAGCAAGTCGGGCAATTCGTTTTTAAGAATTTTTTCTATAATGTTTTTTTCTTTATGCACCAGACCGGTAAATTCGGGAAGAAGACCCTCAACAGCTGTCTTCACAGCATTATTGGTGCCGGCAATCATTTTGAGCAAGCCGGTGAAAAATTTCAAATGTTCACCGTCGCGCAGGTGTATCAGCTTTATGGGTCTGACAAAAGTTTTCATTTTGACACATATTATTATGCATGGCGTCTTATGGGTAATGAATGCTATTTCCTGCTGCTGTTTATAACATCCGTTCTC
>JAIRYH010000090.1 GCA_031267855.1 Prevotellaceae bacterium | reverse complement strand
GAGCCCTCGAGGGCGGTTTCAGTACGTACTGAAAGTATGCCGAAGCCCTTCGGGAGGGTTTCAGTACGTACTGAAAGTATGTCCGAGCCCTCGGGGACGGTTTCAGTACGTACTGAAAGTATGTCCGAGCCCTCGGGGACGGTTTCGACACGCGTCGGAAGGCTGTAATTAAGAATTAAGAATTAAGAATTGGCTGACGCAGCGATGCGCCTGCCGTAACTTTCAACTTTCAACTTTCAACTTTCAACTTTCAACTAAAAAGCCGTTCCGGCTTCTTTAAAATTATCGTACCTTTGCGGGGCATAAATTTTTACGGATGATTACTTTTTTCATTGCTTTGGTATTTATGGTTGCCATGTATTTCGTGTACGGGAAATATGTGGACAGGGTTTTTACGCCGGACGGGAACAATCCGACGCCGGCTTATACATTGACGGACGGCATTGACTACGTGCCGCTGTCGAACAAAAAGATTTTCCTGATACAGTTTCTTAATATTGCCGGACTGGGGCCTATTTTCGGCGCTGTCATGGGCGCCATGTACGGGCCGGTGGTTTTTTTGTGGATTGTGTTCGGCACTGTTTTCGGCGGCGCCGTGCATGACTACCTTTCGGGGATGATATCGCTGCGCACGCAGGGAAAAAGCCTGCCGGAAATTATCGGGGATCAGCTCGGCCTGACGGTGAAGCAGATTATGCGCGTATTCACCATTATTTTGATGGTGCTCGTGGGCGTGGTGTTCGTGTCGGGGCCGGCCGACCTGCTGACCAAGCTTGCCGGCGGCGCGGTAGATTACCGGATATGGGTGGCCATTATTTTCTGCTATTATATTGCGGCGACGCTCTTCCCGATCGACAAAATCATCGGGCGGATTTATCCGGTCTTCGGATTTGCGCTGCTGTTTATGGCGGTGAGCATTCTGGCGGTAATGCTGTCCCATCCGGGAAGCATGCCGGAGCTGACATGGGCGAACCTTGGGAACCGGCATCCCGATGCGGCCACCCTGCCGCTGTTTCCCATGCTGTTTATTACGGTGGCTTGCGGCGCTATTTCCGGTTTTCATGCGACCCAGTCGCCCCTGATGGCGCGCTGTTTGAAAAACGAAGCCGACGGGCGGAAGGTATTTTTCGGCGCAATGGTGGCAGAAGGCATTGTGGCGTTGATATGGGCGGCGGCAGCCATGTCCTTTTTCAACGGACTGGACGGATTCCATACCTTCATGAAGGCAAACGGCAACAGTGCGGCGATAGCCGTGGATACCATTGCCCACGGATGGCTGGGGGCGTTCGGCGCCGCGCTTGCACTGCTGGGCGTCATTGCCGCGCCGCTCACTTCCGCCGACACGGCGTTTCGCTCGGCTCGCCTGATTATTGCGGACTTCCTGAACTTTTCGCAAAAGAAACTGCGCAGCCGCATCGCCGTGTCCCTTCCGCTGTTTGCTGCCTGTTTCCTGCTGCTGCTGTTGAGCCAAAAGAGCTTCGACGTCATCTGGCGGTATTTTGCATGGAGCAATCAAACGCTGGCCGTATTTACGCTGTGGGCGGTAACCATCTACCTGGCACGGGCGCGCAGGAATTTTTACATTGCACTCATTCCCGCCCTGTTTATGACGGCTGTTTGCAGCACCTATATTTTGATTGCCGCGGAAGGGTTTTCCCTGCCGCCCGTGTGGGCATACGCCGGCGGCGGCAGCATCACCGCGCTGCTGCTGGCGTGCTTCGGCATTAAGTTGAAAGTTGAGAGTTGAAAGTTGAAAGTTGCGACAAGCGCGTCATGGCGACTTTCGACTTTCGACATGCGAGCTGTCGCATATCGCATATCGCATATCGCATATCGCGCCAGCCAACTTTCAACTCTCAACTTTCAACTCTCAACTTTCAACTAAAAACAACTTTCAACTTTCAACTCTCATGGTACGGCTCACTTTTCTCGGCACCGGCACATCGCAGGGCATCCCGGTGATCTCCTGCCACTGTGGTGTATGCTGCTCCACAGATGCACGCGATAAACGGCTGCGAACGTCGGCGCTTTTTGAAGTCGACGGCGTAACCATCCTGGCAGATGCAGGCCCCGACTTCCGGCAGCAGTTGCTGCGGGCGCAGGTGACGCGCCTCGACGGCATTTTGCTCACCCATGAGCACAAAGACCATGTTGGCGGGCTGGACGATGTGCGGGCATTGAATTATACTTCGGGAAAACCGGTGGACGTCTATGCCGAAACCCGCGTACAGCAAGCCCTGAAAAGGGAATACGCCTATGCTTTTGCCAAAGATAAATATCCGGGCGTACCGGAATTTAATTTGATTACCATCGACGAAAACCCTTTTGCGGTAAAGGGCATAGCCGTACTGCCCATTCGCGTGCAGCATTACAGGTTGCCGGTGCTGGGCTTCCGCATCGGCAATGTGGCATACATTACCGACGCCAGCCGCATTGACAGCCGCGAAAAAGAAAAACTGCGCAACCTGGATATTTTAACGCTGAATGTTATTCGCCGTACGCCCCACCTCTCGCATTTCTCGCTGCCGGAAGCGCTGGCGCTGGCGGAAGAACTGCAACCGAAGCAACTGTACCTGACTCACCTTTCGCATCAAATCGAACGGCACGCCGAACTGGCGGCAAGCCTGCCGCCCAGCACAGCGCCCGCCTACGACGGATTAACGGTTGCCAGCCCTTTAAGTTGACGATAACGGGCTTCACCGGACGCCTTTCCTCAACGCCTGCCGTGACTGTTCCGGAAAAACCATTCCTTCTGCTGCAGTTTTTCCGCTTTGGCACGCGGCACATAGACTTTTTGCATGGTCGCCGGGTCGATGCCGGTATGGAAAATGGCCGAAGCGTGCGTCATGGGCGTAGGCGTGAAGTCCTGCACCTGCTCCGGATACACGGAAAGATGACGCAGCTTCACGGAAAGCTGCCGCATGTCATTTTCCGTGCAGCCCGGATGCGCGGAAATAAAATACGGGACAAGCTGCAACCGCAAGCCCTCCTGATGATTTTGCGCATCAAAAAGCGCTTTCAGCTTTTCAAACAATCCGAACGG
>JAIRYH010000074.1 GCA_031267855.1 Prevotellaceae bacterium | reverse complement strand
CATGAACTTGGTGTTGGGCACCTTTTTCATGTATCCAAAACGCTGCAAATATACATAAAAATAGAAAACTATGAAAAAGACCCTGTTTTGGTTACGAGTCCGGCTGTTTCTGCTGTATGTCACGGCGCATGAAAATGCTGCGCTCTACCTGCAACTGCTGTGGAGCGCGGTGGAAACAATCATTAAATCCCTGCCTTTCTAAATCCCCGCCGGCGCGTCCGGCCGGATGAGGCCGGCGGCGCGCAGGCTGGATAAACCCCGCAAGTATGCCCGAGCCCTCGGGGACGGTTCCGACACGTGTCGGAGGTATGTCGAAGGGCTTCGGGACGGTTCCGACACGTGTCGGAAGTATGCCGAAGGGCTTCGGGACGGTTCCGACACGTGTCGGAGGTATGTCGAAGGGCTTCGGGACGGTTCCGACACGTGTCGGAGGTATGCCGAAGGGCTTCGGGACGGTTCCGACACGTGTTACCGGTAGAAATTTTCCCGATTTCAGAAACCCGGCAGAATAAAAGTTAAAGCGATCTGTTCTTAATATCAATTTCAAAATGACAGGGAGCACATAAATAACGGCGCAGATATATTGCTTTATTTTTTATCTGCAGGTTTTTTTTCATCATGACTGTATTTTTTTGAGGTGCAGCGCCAGAATTGTTTTCCTTATCTTTGTAGCATTATTTTCCGGTTATGAGAAATATATTCCGTCGTTTGCCGTTTTATCTGCTTTACGTGCTGCCGGGCCTGTTTGTGCTGTCATTGCTGCAGGTGGCGGCTTTGCGCTGGTTGCCGGTGTACCGCACGCCGTTGATGTGCCTCCGCTCGTGGGAACATCGCGGCGACAGCCTGTGGAAAACACGCTACGCATGGACGCCGCTGGAAAAAGTCGCGCCGCACCTGGTGCGGGCCGTGATTGCATCGGAAGATAACCGGTTTGAGCAGCATCACGGGTTCGACTGGATAGAGCTGGACAAGGCGTGGCGCGACGAAGACCGGAAGCAGAAGCGCGGCGCAAGCACCATCACGCAGCAGGTCGCCAAAAATGTCTTCCTCCTGCCGCATCGTTCGTGGCTGCGCAAGGGTTTGGAGGCTTATTACACGTTATTGATTGAATTGCTCTGGAGCAAAGAGCGCATCATGGAGGTTTACCTGAATGTGGCGGAAATGGGCCGGGGCGTGTACGGGGCGGAAGCTGCCGCACAATACTATTATAAAAAGCCGGCGGCAAAGCTGACCGCCGAAGAATCGGCCATGCTGGCGGTATGCCTTCCCAATCCGCTGCACCGCAACCCGGCGAAACCAACGGCTTATTTGCGGCGCCGGCAAAAAGCCATTATGAACCTGATGAAAAAACTGCCGCAACCCGACTTGATAAGAACTAAGAGTTAAGAACTAAGAACTGCGACAAGCGCACAGTGGCGTCAGCCAACTCTTAGTTCTTAACTCTTAGTTCTTAGTTCTTTTCCCCGTAGGCTAAGTCGCCGGCGTCGCCAAGTCCGGGCACGATGTACGATTTGGTGGTCAGTTCTTCGTCCACCGCGCCGAACCACAGGGTGATGTTTCGTTGCGGCAGGTTGGTGTGCAAATACTCCACGCCGTACTTGCTGGCAATGGGCGACACGATGTGCGTGTGCCGCGGCTGGCCTTTTTTCAGCAGGGTATGGTAGGTAAGCAGCATGGACTCGCCGGTAGCCAGCATCGGATCCATCAGCACCAGCGTTTTTCCTTCGATATCCGGCGAGGATATGTATTCCAGCTGAATCGTGAATTTATAATCTTTCCTGTATTTGCGGTAGGCGGCAATGAAAGCATTGTCGGCGCGGTCGAAGAAATTCAGGAACCCCTGGTGCAGGGGCAGCCCTGCGCGCAGGATCGTGGCCAGCACGAGGGATTCGTCGGGCAGGACGACGGACGAAATGCCCAGCGGAGTGGTTACTTCCTGCGTGGCATACGGCAGTGTCCGGCTGATTTCATAGGCAAAGATTTCACCCACGCGTTCCATGTTGCGGCGAAAGCGCAGGCGGTCTTTTTGTATGGCGCTGTCGCGCAGCTCGGCAATAAAGCGATTGAAGATAGATGGACGGTCGGACAGGATAAATTGTTTCATGAGTTATGAGTTATGAGTTATGAATTATGAGTTCCCGATGCGCCAGCCAAATCTGTAAATCTGTAAATCCATAGATCTGTAAATTATACTTTACAGTTCTTTTCGCAGCCGGGCTACGGGAATGTTTAACTGTTCACGGTACTTTGCCACCGTGCGGCGTTCTATAGCATAGCCGCGCTGTTTCAGCACGGCCATCAGTTCCCGGTCGGCCAGCGGTTGTTTTTTATCTTCGCCGGCGATGCTTTCCTGCAGTATATTTTTCATTTCATGCGTCGAGACTTCCGTGCCGGAGGCGGTTTTCACGCCTTCCGAGAAAAAGTATTTCAGCGGAAATATACCGAAATGCGTTTGAATAAATTTGCTGCTCACCACACGCGAAACGGTTGAAATGTCATAGCCCGTGACGGCGGCAATATGTTTCAGCACCATCGGGCGCAGCTTGGTTTCGTCGCCGTCGGCGAAGTAGTCGTGCTGGTAGTCAATGATTGCCTGCATGGTTTTCAGCAAGGTCTGCTGCCGTTGTTTGATCGCCTCGATAAAGCGTGCCGCCGCTTCCATTTTTTGTTTGACAAATGCTGCGGCGGCGCGCTCTTCGGCAGTGGCGGCGGTTTTGCCGTCGATCATTTGCATGTAGCGTCTGTTCAGTTTCAGGGCGGGGACGTTACCGCGCAGCAGCGAAAGCTGCAGTTCGCCGTCATTCGGTTCGAGCAGGAAATCGGGCACAATCTGGCGCGCCTGCTCGTTAAAGGAATCGCTGCTGCTGCCCGCCGGGCGCGGATTCAGTTTGATGATTTCCTCCACAGCCGCTTTCAGCGCCGCTTTGCCGACCGACAATCGGGACTGTATTTTATCGTAATGTTTTTTGACAAAGTCGTCAAAGCAATGTTCCAGAACCTGCCCGGCGAGGCGCTGCGCGTCCGTTTGCACGTCGCGGCGGCGCAATTGAATCAATAAGCACTCCCGCAGATTGCGCGCCCCGGTCCCCGGCGGTTCGCAGTCCTGGATGAGCGACAGCAGTTTTTCCAGTTCCTGTCCGGTGGTTTCCACGCCCAGGCGGAACGCAATATCGTCTGCCACCGACGACAGGTCGCTGCGCAGGTAGCCGTCGTCGTCGAGGCTGCCGATGAGGAACGAGGCGAGGGCGCGTTCGCGGTCGTCCAGTCCGTTAAAACTTAATTGTGTTTCCAGTTGCTGGCGGAAATTTTCCCTGACCTGCAGGGTCGGAAATTCCGGCTTTGCGGCCGGCGCCGGCCGGCTTGTATAGAGCTTGTATGCCGGCGTATCGTCGGCGGGCGGCACGATGCCGGACGTGTTGATTTCGTCGGTTTCGTCGTCGGTTTCGTCGAGGGCGGGATTTTCTTCCAGCTCTTCTTTCACCCGCTGCTCAAACTGCATGACGGGCAATGTAACCAGCCTGATTGTTTGTATCTGCAGCGGCGACAGCTTCTGCTGTAACTTTTGTTGAAGCGTTTGTTTGAGCATAACGCTGCAAAGATACAAATAAGAATTAAGAATTAGGAATTAGGAATTAGGAATTGGCTGTCGCCATGACACGCTTGCCGCAACTTTCAACTAGATGTTCGTCGAACGTGCGGCGGATGTTCGACGAGGGTGAAAGTCTATATTCTGAAAGTCTATATTCTAAAAGTCTTTTAGCACCTCAATGGCGCGGTGGACGGTGGGGACGTTTTTGACCGTCAGAAACAGTTTATGGTGCTGTTCTTTTACGGTAAAGGTTTTGGGATGCTCCTGGATATATCCCAATATACGGGCGAATAGCGGCGAGCGGTAATAATGCGACAGCTGGTTGCTCACGAAACAGGCCACCATCAGCCTGTTCTTGAGCGTTATTTTTTCAAACCCCAGCGACATTGCCGTGCGCCGCAGCCGGACGATGTTGCACAGCTGCTCCACTTCGGGCGGCAGGGCGCCGAAGCGGTCGGTCAGTTCGGCGATCATTTTTTGCAGTTGCGGCTCGTCGGTAATATTGTCCAGTTCCTTGTAGAGGCGCAGCTTTTCGGTAGCATTGCCGACATAGCTGTCGGGGATGAGTATCTCCATGTCGGTATCTATGGCGCAGTCGGCAACTTCCATGGCGGCGGACGCCGGGCTGCCGGCCTCGTTGCCGGCGCCGTCAGCCGGCAGTTCGCTGTTCAGTTCTGCCAGCGCTTCATCCAGGATTTTCCGGTAGGTTTCAAAGCCGATGTCGGCGATGAAGCCGCTTTGCTCGCCGCCCAGGATATTGCCGGCGCCGCGGATGTCCAGATCCTGCATGGCGATATTGAAGCCGCTGCCCAGTTCCGAAAAGGTTTCAATGGCGTTCAGGCGGCGGCGGGCGTCGTCGGTCAGGGCTGCCGGCGGCGGCGCGAGCAGGTAGCAGAATGCTTTCCGGTTGGAGCGTCCCACCCTGCCGCGCAGCTGGTGCAGGTCGCTCAACCCGAAATTCTGCGCGCCGTTCACGATAATCGTATTGGCATTCGGTATGTCCAGTCCGTTTTCGATAATCGTTGTGCAGAGCAGTACGTCGAAGTCGCCGCTCATAAATTCCAGTATTACTTTTTCCAGCTCTTCGGGCGGCATCTGCCCGTGCCCGACGCCGACGGACGCCTCCGGGCAAATGCGGCGCACGGTGTCGGCCATGGCCTGTATGTCCTGCACGCGGTTGTGCACGAAAAACACCTGTCCGCCGCGCTGCACTTCGCAGCGGATGGCGTCGCGGATAATGCGCTCGTGAAACGGGTGCACTTCCGTCGCAATCGGGTGGCGGTTGGGCGGGGGCGTGTGGATGAGCGACAGGTCGCGCGCGCCCATCAGTGAAAACTGCAGCGTGCGCGGAATAGGCGTGGCGGTCATGGCGAGCGTGTCGACATGAAGCTTCAGCCGGCGCAGCTTCTCTTTTGCCGCCACGCCGAACTTCTGCTCTTCGTCGACCACCAGCAGCCCGAGGTCTTTGAACCGCACATCCTTTCCCAGCAGCCTGTGCGTCCCGATAACAATATCGACCTGTCCCTGCTCCAGCGCCTCCAGTGTTTTCTTCACCTGTCCGGCAGCACGCAGGCGCGACACGTAATCCACCGTTACCGGGAAGCCGGCCAGCCGGGCAGAGAATGTCTTATAATGCTGCAGCGCCAGAATCGTTGTGGGCACCAGCACGGCGACCTGCTTGCCGTCGGCAGCGGCCTTGAATGCCGCACGGACGGCCACTTCCGTTTTCCCGAAGCCGACGTCGCCGCAGATGAGCCGGTCCATCGGGCAGGGGCGCTCCATGTCGGCTTTCACGTCCTCCGTGGCCTTGAGCTGGTCGGGCGTGTCTTCATAAACAAACGACGCCTCCAGCTCGTGCTGCATATAGCTGTCGGCGGCGAAGGCAAAGCCCCTGGTGTTTTTGCGCCGGGCATAGAGCACGATAAGTTCGCGGGCAATATCCTTCACCCTGCGCTTTGCCGACTGCGTCATGTTCTGCCATACGGCGCTGCCGAGCTTGTTTATCTTCGGCGGCTCGCTGTCCCTGCTTTTGTACTTTGCAATGCGGTGCAGGCCGTGGATGTTGACAAACAGGATATCGTTGTCGCGGTAAATCAGCCGCACGGCCTCCTGGATCTTCCCGTCCACATTGATCTTGACCAGTCCGCCGAACACGCCTATGCCATGGTCGACATGCACGATATAATCGCCCGCCTGCATGCCGGAAAATTCCTGCCACGTCAGCCGCTCGCTCTTCTCCACGGCGCGCCGCAGCGGTGCCCGGTGATAGCGCTCAAACAGCTGGTGGTCGGTATACCAGCAGCAGCGCAGCGTATGGTCGATAAATCCCTCGTGGGGCGTCAGGGAAACAAATTCAAACGGTACCGGCTCTTTCGTGATGGACGAGAAAATGGACTGCAGCCGCGTTGCCTGCGAACTGTTTTCGGAGAAAATAAACGTCCGGTAGCCCTGTTCGGCGTGTGCGGTGATGTCGGCGGCGAGCAGTTCGAAGTTCTTGTTGAACGCCGGCTGCGGCGACGTGCCGAAAGACAGCCGGCGCACGGTCAGCGGCGCACGGCCGGCGGTGCGCGGTGCACCGTGTTCCGCCCCGGCGGTGAAGACGACCATTGATTCCTTTCCCGCCGTCAGCGGCCCGTCGCCCGCCGCCGTCCGCAACGTTTCCGGCGACATCAGGCGGCCGCGCAGCGCTTCCTTTTCCCACAGCCGCTCCAGCACGCCGAGCGTATACTTCCATTCTTCCACCCACACGGTTGCCGGCCCCGCAAATTCAAACAGCGTCGCCTGTCCGGCATCGCCGGCGGCCTCCCGTACATCCGCAATAATCTCCATCTCCGGCAGCAGCTGCTCCGACAGCTGCGTGTTGACGCCGAACGTGCGGATACTCTCCACCTCGTTGCCGAAAAAGTCGATGCGGCAGGGGAGGTTGCCGGCAAAGGAGAAAACGTCGATAATGCTTCCGCGCACGGCATACTGCCCCGGCTCCGTCACAAAATCAACCCGGCTGAAGCCGCAGGACAGCAACGTATCGCAAAGGAAATCCATGGAAATGCGCTCGCCGGCGTGCAGCGGCAGCAGGCGCCGCGCCATCTCTTCACGCGAAACAACCAGCTCAGCCAGCGCTTCGGGAAAGGTCACCACCATGCACTGCCCGCGGTGGCGCAGGGCATTCAGCGCGGCGGTGCGCAACACCCGGTTCGACGCGTCGGGCTGGCCGTATTCGATACTGCGCCTGAACGAGGAGGGCAGGAAAAAAACCCGGTCGGGGTCGCACCACAGGCAGAGGTCGTGGCAGCGGTATTCGGCGGCATCGCGGTCGGGCGCCACATATAAAACGGTGTCCGGTGTCCGGTGCACGGTACACGGAGGGGCGCCGGCCGGCGCTGTATTCCGTGCGCCGTCCACCGTGTTCCGCGTACCGGCGGAAAAAAGGGCTGCCGCCGCCAGCGTCCGCGCCGACCCGTGCAGCCCGCGCACGGATATGACGCCGCCGTCATTCGCAGCGACGTGCGCATGCAGTTGCCGGCAGGCTTCCTGTGCGGCAAATTGACCGACTAATGTTTGTGCATCCATTTTTAAGGCTGCAAAGTTATTTAAAGATTTACGGATTGACAAATTGAATTAAGAATTAGGAATTAAGAATTAGGAATTAAGGGTGCATGAAGGGACTTTGGCGCTTCGTGGGAACAATTTACGGATTTACAGATTTACGGATTTACGGATTGGGCTGGCGCGGCCGTTGTCCCGGCCGGGGCAACCGTCCTGCAGGATGTTTTGGCGGTTGTACATGCCCGGGCAAACGCCCTGCAGGATGTTTTGGCGGTTGTACATGCTTGGGCAACCGTCCTGCAACCTGTTTTGGCGGTTGTACATGTCTGGGCAAACGCCCTGCAAAATGTTTTGGCGGTTGTACATGCTTGGGCAAACGCCCTGCAAAATGTTTTGGCGGTTGTACATGCTTGGGCAACCCCCGCGCGAACCGGATTGCCGCTTGCCTTGACACTAACAACCCCCGCGCGAACCGGATTACCGCTTGCCTTGAAACTAACAACCCCCGCGCGAACCGGATTGCAGCTTGCCTTGACACTAACAACCCCCGCGCGAACCGGATTGCTGCTTGCCTGGACACTAACAACCCCCGCACACGACTTTTTGGCCGTTGCTCGGGTGCAGGCATCGCTCCGATAAGACGTTTTGGCAGTTTCCCCGGACACGGGCAACCGTCCCGAAGCCCTTCGGCATGCTTTCAACATGTGTTAAAACCGCCCCCGAGGGCTTCTCATTTTTAAATTATGCAGATAGAACCTGTGAAGAATCAGGAATTATTGCCGCTTTTTTGCCCTGTTTTCCCAATTTTTAAAGAACGTTTTTAGTTATTCATGGTTGCACTGGGCATCCTTGAGGGGTGCGAAGCGCAACAGAAGTGATGTTTGGTAAAAACACCTGTGATTAGTAGTTATTTTTAGTTGCCTTCTATATGGTAGAAGGTTTCAGTCGCAGGTCCATAGCTCACACATACCTTCGTCCACGTACGCGCAGGCGTACGTCATAAGCTTCTGTTCCGCAGCTCGGGTGTGGCATACTGATCGTGTCCAGATCGTGTGATCACCGTACGGGCACTCCTCCCATAGGACTCGGTGCCCGTACCGTAAGTTGCTGCATAACCGGTTTTCAACAGGAGTGCATGACGGCTGGCACAGACCGGCGCAACTCGTAAGCGAAGCATCGCAACCACAGTCGCCAACTGTCTGCCCGGTTGTAGCTTTCGGTATGATCACGCCGGTTTTGCTGCCCGTGTAGTCGCTGTAGCATGTCAGGCCGGAGTAGATTTGATAAGA
>JAIRYH010000006.1 GCA_031267855.1 Prevotellaceae bacterium | reverse complement strand
ATGGTTCCGTGTGCGATCGCACACGGAACCATAAATGCAAACGTGCTGTATGCTTCCCCCGCAGCACAGTGGCACGTGCTGCAGGAATACGGGAAGTTCCCCTGCGGCGGGAGCCCTTTCGTGCGGCGGATTACATATTAGGAAAAAATGTTTAAATTTGCACCCATGATACGGATAGACATATTGACGGTTGTTCCCGAACTGCTGGAAAGTCCGCTGGGGCACTCCATCCCGAAGCGGGCGCAGGAAAAGGGCTGTGTGGAAATACACATTCACAATATCCGCGACCACGGCAAGGGAAGTTACCGGCAAACGGACGACTATGCTTTTGGCGGCGATGCGGGCATGGTGATGATGATAGAACCGGTTTATGAGTGGATACGGAAACTGCAGGACGAGCGCACGTACGACGAAATCATTTTCCTGACGCCCGACGGAGAACGGCTGGCACAGCCCCATGTAAACCGCTTTTCAACACTGTCGAACATCATGATTTTGTGCGGCCACTACAAGGGCGTTGACCACCGTATCCGCGAGCATTTGATTACCCGGGAAATTTCGATTGGCGATTACGTATTGAGCGGCGGTGAAATTGCGGCGGCAGTGCTGGTCGATGCCATCGTCCGCCTTGTTCCCGGCGCCATTTCCGACGAAACCTCGGCGCTTACCGATTCGTTTCAGGACGGGATGCTGGCGCCGCCGGTTTACACGCGCCCCGAAGAATTTAACGGATGGCGCGTGCCCGACATTCTGCTGTCGGGACACCATAAGAAAATCGCCGAATGGCAGGAAGAACAGTCGCTGCAACGCACACGCATGCTGCGCCCCGACTTACTTAGTTGAAAGTTGAAAGTTGAGAGTTGAAAGTTGGCTGGCGCCATGACGCGCTTCGCGCAACTTTCAACTGTTTAATCACATTAATCACATTAAAATTATGGCAAAGAAACCTAAAATTTTCGTTCTTGATACCAATGTTGTTTTGCACGATTACCGGTGCATCTACAACTTTCAGGAAAATGACATTGTCCTTCCCATTGTGGTGCTGGAAGAGCTGGACAAATTCAAAAAAGGCAACGGCGCAATCCATTACAATGCCCGCGAATTTACGCGCGAACTCGACAGGCTGACCGGCGACAAGCTGTTTAACGGCGGCGTGCCGCTCGGCAAGCGGCTGGGGAAACTGATCATCCTGCTGGGGCAACGGTTCACCGACGCCATGGCGAAATCGTTTTTTGAAGACACGCCCGACCACCGTATCCTGGCCACGGCGGCGCATGTGCGTGAAACCTGCGTCGACCGCACGGTGGTACTGGTCACCAAAGACATTAACCTGCGCCTGAAAGCAAAGTCGCTGGGCATTGACGCGCAGGATTACCTGACGGACAAGGTCGCCGATCCCGGTGCGCTGAGCCGCGAAATACAGACCGTCGACGTCGTTACGGACGAACAGATTGCCCGGATGTACCAAAGCGAACAGGGCCTCCCCGCAAAAGACTTGCCGGCAATAAAACACTGCGCCAACGAATACCTTATATTAAAAGGAACGACTTCCTGCGCGCTGGGCTCCTACGACCGGACAACCGGCTGCATCAGGCGGGTGGAAAAACAGCGGGTGTACGGCATTGAACCCCGCAATTCCGAACAGACATTTGCCATCGATGCGCTGATGCGTCCCGACATTCCGCTGGTAGCGCTCACCGGCATCGCCGGAACCGGAAAGACCCTGCTGGCGCTGGCGGCGGCGCTGGCGCAGGAAGCCGGCTTTGAACAGATCCTCCTGGCGCGCCCGGTCATCCCCCTGCAGAACCAGGAAATAGGTTTCCTGCCGGGCGATGTGGACGAAAAAATCGGCCCCTACATGCTGCCGCTGTTCGATAACCTGGGATTTATAAAAAGCCGTTTCCGCCCGTCGCAAAAGGAATATACGCGCATTGAAGAACTGTTGAAAACACAGAAACTGAAAATTTCCCCGCTGGCATACATTCGCGGGAGAAGCCTGTCGAATATCTTCTTTATTGTAGACGAAGCGCAAAACCTCACGCCGCACGAAGTGAAAACCATTATCACCCGCGTGGGCGAAGGCACTAAACTCGTATTCACCGGCGACATCCAGCAGATCGATTCGCCCTACCTGGACATCAGTTCCAACGGACTGACCTACCTTAGCGATAAAATGACGGGGCAACCCCTTTTTGCACATGTTAACCTGCTCCGGGGCGAACGCAGCCGCCTGGCAGAACTGGCGGGAAACCTGCTGTAACCGG
This sequence comes from Prevotellaceae bacterium, assembly GCA_031267855.1. The sequence goes on along the minus strand of JAIRYH010000006.1, from coordinate 2,760 downwards.
GCTGTTGCATCTTGAAATCTTTGAATAATTTATGGAACTGAACCAACTGACGGCTATCTCCCCCGTTGACGGACGCTACCGGGCGCAACTGGCGCCGCTGGCGGCTTATTTCTCGGAATATGCACTGATGCGCTATCGCCTGCTCGTGGAAGTGGAATATTTTATTGCGCTGTGCGAATTGCCCCTGCCGCCGTTGAAAACATTTGACAAAACAAAGTTCCCGGCATTGCGGAAGATTTATGCGGACTTTTCGGAAGCGCAGGCCGCCGAAATCAAAGGCATTGAACGCACCACCAACCACGATGTAAAAGCGGTCGAATATTTTTTGAAAAAACGTTTCTCCGAAACAGGCCTGGAGGCTTACGGCGAATTTATCCATTTCGGACTTACTTCGCAGGACATTAATAATACGGCGACGCCAAAAAGCTTTCGCGATGCACTGGCCGCTGTGTATTATCCGCTGCTCGATGCACTGCTGCGGAAACTGCAAACCCTCGCCGCCGCATGGAACGGCGTGCCCATGCTGGCCCGCACGCACGGACAGCCGGCTTCGCCCACCCGGCTGGGAAAGGAAATCAGCGTATTTACAGAGCGGCTGGACAAACAGAAAGCATTGCTGGAAGCCGTGCCGTTTGCGGCAAAATTCGGCGGCGCAACGGGTAATTTCAACGCACACCACGCCGCTTTTCCGGCTGTTGACTGGAAAAAATTTGCCGATGACTTTACAGCGCATGCACTGCAGCTCTCCCGCTCGCGCTGCACCACCCAGATTGAACACTACGATTACCTTGCCGCCCGGTGCGACGCCCTGAAACGCATTAATACCATCCTGCTGGACCTCGCGCGCGATATGTGGACATACATTTCGATGGACTATTTCAAGCAGAAAATAACGGAAGGAGAAGTCGGCTCGTCGGCCATGCCCCACAAGGTAAACCCGATTGATTTTGAAAACGCCGAAGGAAACATCGGCGTAGCCAATGCGCTGTATGAGCACCTGGCGGCAAAGCTGCCGGTGTCGCGCCTGCAGCGCGATTTGACGGACAGCACCGTGCTGCGCAACATCGGCGTGCCGGTAGCGCACAGCGTGCTTGCCATGAAGTCGCTGCTGAAAGGGCTGGACAAACTGCTGCTGCACCCTGCCGCCATCGCCGCCGACCTTGACCGCAACTGGGCGGTTGTGGCGGAAGGCATCCAGACCATCCTGCGCCGCGAAAACTACCCGCATCCCTACGAAGCGCTGAAAGCCCTGACGCGCACCAACGACACGGTAACCAAAGAAAGCATGGCGCAATTTATCCGGTCGCTGGACATAGCGGACGCCGTGAAGCGGGAATTATCGGCACTGTCGCCGCAGACCTACACGGGCGTGTAGCGGCGCTTACCCTTACATGATTTTTGTTTTATAATCGGCGTCGCCCTTGCCGCGCGCGATATGCTGCAGCTTGCCCGCAATGATTTTCCGGCGGATGGGCGCCAGCCGTTCGGTAAAAAGAATACCTTCGATATGGTCGTATTCGTGCTGCACAATACGCGCCGGAACGCCGTCCAGCCACTCGTCGTGCACCCGGAAATCCCCGTCGAAGTAGCGCACATGCACCCGCTTCGGGCGCATGACGTCTTCATGAATACCGGGAATGCTCAGGCATCCCTCGTTGAAACTTGATTTCCCGCCGCCCCACTCCAGTATTTCCGGATTGATGCATACACGCTTGAAACCGTCGGCCGCCGGATCGTCGTCTTTAAATGCGGAAGCGTCGATAATGAACAGCCGGATAACATGCCCTGCCTGCGGAGCGGCCAGCCCTACGCCGCCGGCGTTATACAGCGTGTCCCACATGTCGGAAATCAGCTGCTGCAGCCCGGGATAATCTTTTGTCACAGGCGCCGCTTCTTTCTTCAACACCCCCGATCCATATACATATACAGGAAGAATCATGTTTATTTAATGCTTTATTGTGTACGTTTTCATTGTTTACTTTCAACCCCTGTGCGCATCCAGGTAACCCTGCAGGATGAGCACGGCGCTGACCCTGTCTACCGTTCCCCTGTTTCGCCGGTTCATTTTCCTTACGCCACCGTCAATCATGGCTTGAAACGCCAGCCTGGAAGTAAAACGCTCGTCGGCCAGGGTAACGGGAATAGCCGGAAAATGCCTGTCCAGCTGTCGTAAAAATAAATCTACATACTGCGCCGCTTCGGCGGGCGTATTATTCAAATTCTTCGGATACCCCACTACAAACCGCTCCACCGGCTCTTTTGCCGCATATTGCTTTAAATACGCCACCACGCCTGCCGCCGCCACCGTATCCAGCGCCGTGGCGAACAGATGCAGCGGATCCGTCACCGCCAGCCCCACGCGCTTCCTTCCATAATCAATACCTACAATGCGATTCATGGCGCAAAGATACAAAAAAGATTTACGGATTTACGGATTTACAGATTTACAGATTTGGCTGACGCCGGCAGCGCAGTTGAAAGGGTGCACGGTACACGGTGCACGGTACACGGTGTGCAGGACGCCATTGTGCGCCTGCCGCAATTCCTAATTCTTAATTCCTAATTCCTCGTTGACCTTATTTTCCAAAAGAAACCTTAGTAGAGGATAGGGGATTTTCCGGAATATAAAACCTTATTACCTTATTCCTTTTTAAACAGGCGTTCGTTCCGCGCGGCGCACCGTCCGTGCTTTTTATACCACCTGCAACCCGCGCGGGGAGGGTGGTTATGCTGTCATTTCTACTAAGGTTGCTCCAGGGA
>JAIRYH010000004.1 GCA_031267855.1 Prevotellaceae bacterium | reverse complement strand
TGCTATCAAAAATACTTCCGACGGTAAAGCGCCCCTTGACGGCGGCGTGGTTACGGACGCCCGCATGTCATACGGGCAAACAGGCAGTCCCGAAGTAGAAATGAGCATGAATGCCGAAGGCGCCCGTATCTGGGCGCGTCTCACTGCCGACGCCTCGCGGGATGGTAAAAAATGTATTGCTATTGTCTTGGACGGTGCGGTGTATTCCTACCCGGGCGTGCAGAATGAAATCACCGGCGGACGTTCGCAAATCACCGGCACCTTCTCTATTGCCGAAGCTACCGACCTGGCAAACGTGTTGAAATCGGGCAAGCTGCCGGCGCCGGCGCGTATTGTTCAGGAAGCGGTGGTCGGTCCTTCGCTCGGCGAAGAATCCATCAATGCCGGATTGCTGTCGTTCCTTATTGCTTTCCTGCTGGTGCTGGCTTACATGCTGTTATTCTACAACGGCGCCGGCGTAGTAGCCAATATCGCGCTGCTGACAAACGTATTTTTCCTTTTCGGAACGCTGGTTTCGTTCGGGGCGGTGCTCACCTTGCCCGGTATTGCAGGTATCGTGCTTACGATGGGGATGGCGGTAGACGCCAATGTGCTTATTTACGAGCGCATCAAGGAAGAATTGCGCGGCGGTAAAAGCTTGCGCCTCGCCGTTACCGACGGTTACAAGAATGCTTACTCCGCTATTGTGGACGGCAATTTGACTACGATCATTACCGGACTTGTGTTGTTCTTCTTCGGGTCGGGACCCATTCAAGGCTTTGCGACAACGTTGGTAATAGGTATCGTAACTTCTTTGTTTACGTCTATTTTCATCACGCGCCTGGTGTTTGAAAACCGATTGAACAGGAATAAAAACATTACCTTTGCCAATCGCCTTACGGATAATTTTCTTGCGAATACAAAAGTCAATTTTGTTGCATTACGCAAACCCGCTTACATCTTATCCGGGATTATTGTGGTAATAGGTTTATTCTTCACTTTTACCAAAGGATTTACATACGGCGTAGATTTCACCGGAGGACGGACATACGTCGTGCGTTTTGACCAACCGGTTTTGACCAATGATGTGCGCTCGGCAATACTGGAAGAAATGGGCGGCGGAGCTACCGAAGTAAAACAGTTCGGAGCCGAAAGCCAAATAAAGATTACCACCACGTACATGATTGAAGACGAATCAAAAGCTGTAGATACTTTAGTGGTACTGAAATTATATACCGCATTGAAACCTTTCTTTGCCGCAGATATCCCGCTGAATGAATTTACTTCCACACTGGAAAATCCCAACGGGATTATAAGTTCCGACTTTGTAGGACCTACCATTGCCAGCGATATAAAACGCGATGCCGTTATTGCCGTCATTGTGGCTTTAATTGCTATTTTCCTGTATATCGCAGCCCGCTTCCGCAATTGGATATGGGGAACAGGCGGCGTGGTTGGCTTAATATTTTGCACGATATTTACGATTAGTTTCTTCTCTATTTTCTCCGGCATACTGCCGTTTAGCCTGGATGTGGATCAAACATTTATTGCGGCAGTGCTGACGATTATCGGTTATGCCATTAACGATTCGGTGGTTATTTTCGACCGTATCCGCGAATACCGCACGCTGTACCCGAAACGCGAATTGAAGCAGAATGTCAACGAAGCCCTGAACAGCACACTGTCCCGCACCGTGAACACTGGCGGCACTACGCTGGTTGTACTGATTGCCATTGCCATTTTCGGCGGTGAAGTGATCCGTGGATTTTCGGTGGCGTTAATCATCGGTATTCTGTCAAGTATTTATGCCACGCTGTTTGTTGGTACGCCCATCGTATATGACCTGTACGGACATAGACGAAAAAAAGAGAGTGGAAAAAAATAGTGCTGCATTTTTATTTTTCCGGGATTTTATGTTCAATGGATAACCATTATGGCGGCTGTTTCACACAAAAAATCGTGCTGCATGATTTGCCGAATTATCCGGAAAATGCCGCCCATAAGCCATGATAACAGCAAAAAGTGGAAAAAAATTTAATATTTTTTTAACTGACTCCGGAATCACATATAACATTGGCGACAAATGATTTAAAATTACAAGCAATACGGATTTTAATGAAAAATAACCGATTGTAAGAAGAAAAAATGAAAAAAAATTTTGAAAAGTATAAAGAATGCTGTACATTTGCAGCGTAAAAGTTTAAAAACTTAATTAAACACTAATTATTCACTTAATTAAAAATTACAATTATGAACAAAGCACAATTAATTGATGCTATTGCTAAAAAAGCAGGATTGACAAAAGCTGACGCTAAACGCGGATTGGACGCTTTCATTGGCGTTACAGCAGCTTCGTTGAAGAAAGGTGATCGTATTGCCTTGGTAGGATTTGGTTCGTTCTCCGTTGCAAAACGCAGCGCGCGTACAGGTCGTAACCCGCGTACAGGCGCTACTATCAAAATTGCCGCTCGCAAAGTGGTTAAATTTAAAGCCGGCGCTGAACTTAACAGTCTTGTTAAATAAGCATTCTTCCAAAAGAAACAAAAAAGAGAACCGAACAGGTTCTCTTTTTTTTTGTTTATATTTGCACTTTTGCGATTCATGACAAAAGCCCTATACATCATAATTACTGTTTTGCTCTTGCCGCTTCATGTTACGGCACAACGCAATGTAACCATTACCGGCGTGGTAAGCGATGAAAAAGACTCCCTGACGGGAGCAACTGTCTTTATTCGAAAGGCGGCTGCAGGCGTGCAAACCGACATAAACGGGCGGTACAAACTTTCCTTGCCTGCCGGCATGCATACGATTTCGGTATCTTTCATCGGGCATAAAGAACTGTTGCAAACGGTCGCTTTGCAGCGCGATACGGTTATCCATTTCCGGCTGGAAAGAGAAAGCATCAATTTGGATGAGGTAATTGTAACGTCGAACCGGCCAAACATAAACGTTATCCGGCCGGAGATGGGGCTTGAGAGATTAAGCAGCAAACAGATCCGGGAAATTCCATCGCTCATGGGGGAAGTGGATATTTTAAAGGCCATACAGCTGCTGCCGGGCGTACAGGCAACGAGTGAGGGGACTTCGGGCTTCAGCGTACGCGGCGGAAGTCCCGACCAGAACCTGATACTTTTTGAAGATGCTACTATTTACAATGCGTCGCACCTCAGGGGTTTCTTTTCGGTGTTCAACAATGACGCGGTGGGTGATGTTTCACTCTACAAGGGCGACATTCCCGCATCGCACGGTGGACGGCTTTCATCACTGCTGGACGTAACGGCGCGGGAAGGAACGCCGGAATGGGGCATTTCGGCAGGCATAGGCCTTATTGCAAGCCGCCTGCTGGTGGAAGGCCCCGTATTTTCCGACAATATAACTTTCCTTGTCGCCGGGCGCCGGACGTATGCCGATCTGTTCCTCCCGCTGGTGGCCGGGGATGAGGTACAAAACGTGAATATTCATTTCTCGGACGTGAACGCCAAAATCCAGGCACGCATCGATGCTGCGAATTTCCTGTCGTTTACCGGTTATTATGGACGCGATGTATTCCGGAACAGCGACATGGGCATGAACTTTAGCAACATGGCCTACACCCTGCGATGGAAGCATCTGTTTGCGGATAACTTTTTTGCGCACATAGAAATCCTCGGCAGCTCGTATGATTACCGCATGGAAGCGACTACTTCGGCGCTCGTGGGGCGGTGGGATGCCAATATTATTGATAACGGACTGCACGCCGATTTCATCTATTCCCATGGCGAAGACAATACATTACGCTTCGGCTATCAAAGCGTTTACCACCGTTTTGCGCCGGGCGACGGGCGCGGCGCCCTGCCTGACGGCAACGAATATTTCATACGCATTGCCAAAAAGCAGGCATGGGAAAATTCCCTGTACGTGTCGCACCAGCACCGGGTGGCAGATCATCTGACGCTGAAATACGGCTTGCGCGTCACACGTTTCGACAACATCGGACCGACGACCGACTACCGCATAAACGACCGCCATGCCGTCACGGCCGGCGATACGGTGCGGATAGCGGCAGGGCGCTTCTACAACCATTATTACGGCATTGAACCCCGTGCGGGCGCCGTATGGGCATTCAACGACGAGTGGTCGGTGAAAGCTTCGTATTCGCGCACGGAGCAATACCTGCACCTGCTTACGATGTCCACTGCCGGATCGCCCCTGGACATCTGGGTGCCGTCAAACCTCAGCATCAAACCGGAAACGGCGCAGCAAACGGCTGCCGGCGTATTCGCCAATTTTTTTGACAACCGGCTGGAAACATCGCTCGAAGTATATTATAAAAAACTGGACCATGTTATAGACTTCAAGGATCACCCGCAGGTACTGGCAAACGACATTGTGGAAACGGAAATACGCACCGGCAGCGGCAGGAATTACGGCGTCGAGCTGATGGTGCGGAAAAACAGGGGAACCTTCCACGGCTGGATAAGCTACACCTGGTCGCGCGCCTTCCGCACCATTGCAGGCATCAACGACGGGCAGCCCTATTCGGCGCCGTACGACAAGCCGCATAACATGAATATCGTCCTGTCGTGCGACATTTCCCGCCGGCTGTCGGCGTCGGTCAACTGGGTTTACGCCACCGGGCAGCCGGTAACGTTTCCCGAAGCGTATTTTGAATTCGGCGCAGACCGCGTGCCGGTTTATACGCAGCGAAACACCTACCGCTTTCCCGACTATCACCGCATGGACGCCTCCCTCACCATACAGCTGGGCAAACTTGCGCTGCATAAAAAATGGCAGCAGGAACTGAACATTTCGATCTATAACCTGTATGGCAGAAAAAACCCGTGGCTCATTTCATTCCGGACAGACGAAACAGACAGCAGCCAGTATGCGCAGATGACCTACCTGTTCAGCCTGGTGCCCTCCGTCAGTTATAATATCAGGTTTGGAAACTGATTAAGAATTATGAGCGCTGAAAACGTTTGGCATAAAACGCGACGAATTGCCCTGCGGCATCTCCTCCTCTTCGGATCGGGCGGCTTGCTGTGCTGCGCCTGCACCGAGCGAATGGATATTACATCCGACTACATTACGCCGCGGCTGGTCATCACCGGCTGCATCACGACCGATACGGCTGCCCATAAGATACAGGTACGCCGCACGGCTGCCTACTTCGGGAAGGAGCAGCAACTGACCTATCCGGACGCCATTGTAAAAATCAACAACGTCCCGCTGCTCCCGGCAGGCAACGGCGACTACCTCACCGAGCCTTCATTCGCCGGCATAAGCGGCCAGACCTACACGCTCGACGTATGGCTGGATTTCGACGAAGACGGCGCCGATGAACACTACTCCGCCACGGCCGTCATGACCGACATGCACGTGCTCGACAGCATTACGCTGGCCACCGTCAGCCCGGGCGCCGCCAGGCCGCCGTGGATGCTGATAGTACATTTCCAGGACCTGCCGGGCCCGAACAATTTCGGCGTTCACCTGCACATCCACCAGGCAAGCGGCAGGCAAATATGGTACAGCGAACAGCTGCGGCGCTACTTCATCAATAATTTCGGCGACCATGCCGCCGAAGGGCAGTATATCCGGTTCCCGGCGCTCTCCTACATCATCGACGAAAACATGCGCTGGTACGACGACGAACGGATAGCCCTGCAACCCGGCGATACCCTCATCGCCGAACTGAATGCCCTCGCGCCCGATTATTTTGAATTCATACGCGCCGCACAGCAGGAAATCGGCGGAGGAAATCCCCTGTTTGCAGGACCTCCCGCAAACGTGCCGACCAACATACACGGCGGAGCCCTGGGATTCTTCGGCGCCTGCACCGCCAGCCGCCAGCGGCTCATCATTCCGCAATGGTGACATGAATTATGAATTATGAGTTATGAATTATGAGTTATGAGTTGGCTTGCGCCATTACGCGCTTTGCGCAACTCATAACTTATAGCCGACATCCGGTAGCGGGCGCCTTTCACAACAGTTTTGACAGTTGAGAGTTGAGCGTTGAAAGTTGAAGGTTGAAAGTTGCGGCAAGCGCGCAACGGCGCCAGCCAATTCCTAATTCCCAAGTCCTACTTCTTAATTCTTAATTCTTAAAAGCA
>JAIRYH010000080.1 GCA_031267855.1 Prevotellaceae bacterium | reverse complement strand
GGGTTTTCCGTGCCGGCATAGCCGCTGCCTTTTTCCCGCTTCAGTACGTCCCATGTGGTGCCGTCGTTTGAGCCGTAGAGGATGATTTCGTAGCCCCCGGCTTTTTTCTCGTCCGCAATCACGTTACCGTGCAGCACGATTTTGTCGACAGGGACGGTCATGTTGTTCATGTCTAACCGGAGGAAAATATCGTTGCCGGTTACCGTGTATTTTGAATCGTTCTTGCCGTCGAAAAGCCATTCGCGCTCGTTCTTTTGCAGGTCGCCCTGCGGCACGGACACGCGGATGGTTGCCGGTTCGCCGGTGGCGACAATGCCGTCGGTCAACAGCTGCGCCGTCAGGTTGTAGTCGTAGCTCGACGAATGGTAGGCGCTCCGCAGCGACGCCACGTTGCGGTAGGTGTTGTCTTCTGCCTGCTCCGGTGCAAAATCCTCCCCGGGGTTGCCGGGATAAAGCCCGACGCCCCGCGAATAGTCCGGTGATCCGTTGCAGCCGGCTGCCAGCGCGCCCGCTGCCGCCAATAGAATAAATGTTTTTATTTTCATGATTGTTGTTGGAGAAGTTAGAGAAGTTAATGTAGTTGGAGAAGTTGGAGTAGTTAATGAAGTTAATGTAGCCGGCACTTTCCGTCAACCATTCTTTAACTTCATTAACTACGCTAACTTCATTGACTACTTTATTTTTTGAATATCTTTCAGGAACAGGTAATGCTTGTTGTTTTTCATTTCCTTCAGGAGGTCTTCGTGCTTGGGCATTTTACTCCAGCGCTCGTAGGCTTCGCGGGCTTCGGGCGGCATCTTTGCAATGTCTTCCGCCGTGGGGGGCGTAAACACAAAGCCACCGCGCGGCGGCGCATGACGCCATGTGAGGATATACGACGAGGGGTATTTTGCCAGAATCTTCTGCAGGTCTACGCTGATGGGGCCACATTCGCTCAGGGCATGGAGTTTCTTCTTTTCGGCGGCCAGCTTTGTAGTAAAGGCAAGGCCTTTGTCCACGTCGCGGTTAAATTCCTCGCCCTGCCCGTACCAGTCAATCGAGAGCATGTCGATGTATCCGTCGCCCGGATAGCCGCGCAGAAATTCTTCCGGCGAATAGACCTTGTCGGTATTGTAGGCATACAGGATGTTGTGCAGTCCCTTGCCGCGCAGGTAATCTACCGTGTAGCGCCACAGGGCGGCATATTCCTCGTCGTAGCAGCGGGTCGTGCCCCACCAGAAGAAACTGCCCGAATGTTCGTGCCACGGGCGGAAAACAAAGGGAATAAGCGCCCCCTTTTCGTCGCGCCACGAGTGGAAATATCTTGCCAGCCGCTCCAGCCACGAGTTGAACATGCCATGGTTGTCGCCGCCGGGCAGTACGCTTTTCACCGCGTTCATGCCGGTAGCCGAAAGGAAGTCCACTTCCCATGCCGAACCGGCGCCGTTGGGTTCTTTCACGCCGGGCCATTGCGAGCTGAACGGGTTTACGACGTGCCAGCTTACGGTAACCACGCCGCTTTGCGCATGAAACCATTTGACCTGTTCGGTGATCTGGGCAAACGACACCGAGTCGAGCGAGCGTTTGCCGCCGAGTTCGAGTTCGCCGAGTTCAAAACCCGCCACGCCCGGATAGTCGCCCACGGCTTCTTTGGTATCCGACTGCCCGGGACTGTACCACCAGGTATTGCCGCACATCAGGTCGTCCTGGTGTCCGTACATCGTGCCCTTTGCCTGAATTTTGAGCAGGCGGGCAAAGAGCTGTTGTGCTTCGGGCGTGGCTTCGGGGTCTGCCGGTTGCCATCCCTGCGCGGGCTGCGCCCACAGTGCGGCGCCGGAAAGCGCCATGATTGCTAAAAGAATGCTTTTTTTCATTGCTGTTGTTTTTAAGTTAAAGATTATAATTCCCTGTATTTATTCAAAAAAACCGGCTTGCTCAGTCATACCGTCCGGCGTTTCTTGCTTCGGCGCAGAAGGTATTGAACTCAAACGTCTGGTCGTGCGTCATGCCGTGGCAGGTGCCGCAGTCGTGCATGGTTTTTGTGTTGAAAAGCAGAATGCCCTGTATCCCCTGCGAGCGCATCTCAATCCAGGACATCAGGTATACGCCGTCCCGGATTTTCACGTATTTGCAGGGGAAGCTGCCCATGACGCCCACTTCCGAATTTTGGAAAATGGCAAATGAAAACGACTCGGTGGAGGTGTAATAGTGCTGCGACGCCACTTCGTCGCTGTATTCCCAGGTATAGGAATGTCCCAGCAATTCGTCGGTAAATTGGTGGCGGTGCTTTGCGGGCGTGACGCCGCCGGCCTTGACGACGCCGAAGCGCCACTGCTGGCGGGGGACGCGGGGGTTTTCCGCATCGTCGAACGTCGAGCGGATGCAGGTTACCAGCCCGTTTTTCAGGTCAACGGCATACTGCAGGCCGTCTGTCGGGCAATCGCTGTCGGTGGTGTGCGCAAAAAACACCAGGCTGTCGTCGATCTCAAAAGCGTCGTACCGCTCCGCTTTCCACGCGCCGGCGCCTTCGCGAAAACGCATGTTGAACGCTTCGCCGATTTCATAGTCCCAGCTCGTTTTATCGTCAAACACCACCGTAAACGCCCGGTTATCCAGCATGGCGGTATGTTCCAGCATTTTTTTCTCCTTGCCCCGGCCTTCAAACGCCCCTTTCCAGGCCTTTGTCTTGACGGCTGTTTCCTTCACTTCCTCCAGCGTCATCGGCAGGGTCAAATCCAGCGGACGGTAGAGATACCTCATGCCTTTGACCGCCGGGAAGTCCGCGGGCATCCTCATAAATTCCGGCACGGCGGAAAGCAACTGCCGGTTGGCAACGCCAAACGCGCCGAATGCGGCAACCTGTCCGCGGACGGTGCCCGTGTCGGAATAAAGCCGGTGGATAAACTGATCCTGCGCATCAAAGCCGAGCCGCACGCCTATTTTTTCCAGCGTATAGAGGTCGATCACCTCCAGCACAAAGGCGCCGCTGAACTCTACCTCCACGCGCGAATAAAGCCAGTGGCGGCTGTCGAGTTCATAATAATCCGCCGGGTAGCAGAATGTTTGCAGCGAGCCTTCCGGCACGGACGCCGAATAATTATGCGAGCCGAACAGCGTCAGCTCGTCCGACCATTGCATCACCTTTCCCGTCAGTCGTCGTGTGGCCTTGTGGCGGTGCCCGGCGGCATCGCTGCCGGCAATGACGCCGGTTGTAATATGGCGCTGCAGCTCGCGCGGCGGCAGCATCTGGCCGAAAAAGCCTTCGCCGCAGAACCATGTTTCAAACACCGTGGCCAGCCGCGTGCGCTCATCAACCACCGCGGCAAAGAACGTAAGCGGACGGCTGTCCTGGCGCCAAACATTCAGCGTCACATCGTTCAAGCGCCTGCAGGCCGCCTCCGCGGGCACCGTCAGCGACGAGCCGTCGTCGAGCGCGAGCGTATAGCCGGGGCCGGTTTCGCCGCCGGCAAAGGCAAGCGCGCCGCTTCCGACGGCCTCCGTCACCTGTTGCGGCGTCAGGCCGGTATATTGAA
>JAIRYH010000078.1 GCA_031267855.1 Prevotellaceae bacterium | reverse complement strand
CCACGCCGTGGGGGTACGCCACCGGGGGCAAGTCGACGTCAACCTTGGGGAGTTCCCCTTTCCCGCCTGCGGAGGCAAATAGTGCTCCTGTTTGTTCATCGGCGTACGATATTTTTACGAATTGCCTGCAAAATGCCCCGAATTACACTGCGCCTGCCGTCCGTCCGCGCAATTCCTAATTCTCAATTCTTAATTGAACAGTTGCAGCCCGGAGCGGCGTTATTTTGCTGTTTTGACTTTTTCATGCAGTTTAATTCTTCCTGCTTTACGCAGGTGATGCCGAGTTTGCGCATGCTGCTGTTTTTCCCGATTTCCGTTTCGGGAAATTTTCCGTTTTTCCGTACCAGCATGTTAATCGCCAGTCCCGCCATGCACAGGCCGAGCAGTCCGATAGAAACAAGCACAAGCCATCCGGTCTCCGGCAGGAGGAAGTTGAATTTCATCGGTAAAAAGTCCATATTCATTGAAACGGCAGGGGGAAAAATGAGGTGAAACAAAGGTATGAAAAAAATTATGATTCAGAACGGATACCCGATGCCGAAATGCAGCGAGAGGTTTTGCAGCGCCAGTATGTTTGGGGCATTGACCCATCCGCTGTAGCGGCGCGGTTCGTAAAGTTTTGCGCCGATGTCGAAGCGGACAATCAGGAAGTCGAAGTTCAGGCGCAGCCCCACGCCGGTGTTCAGGGCGATTTGCTTTAAAAAGGTAGCGGCCTTGAGTACCGCCAGCTCGTCGGCTTCTTTGTAGTTCAGCGACCAGACGTTGCCGGCGTCAAGGAACAGTGCGCCGTCGAAGATGCCGCTCATTTTAAAACGGTATTCCACGTTGGCTTCCATTTTAAAATCGCCTACCTGGTTGGGAATGGAGAAGGTGCTGTCCATCGCGGCAGCGCCCGGCCCTACGGTGCGCGACTGCCAGCCCCGCAGGCTGTAGGCCCCTCCGGAATAGTACACTTCTTCATACGGCAGCGAGATGGAATTGCCGTAGGCGCGTCCGATGCCCGCAAAAAGGCGGTAGGCGAGGATGTGCTTGTCGCCCAGCACCAGATAGTGCGAAAAGTTCATGTCGGTTTTTATGTACTGCGAGTAGGGCGTTCCCCAGACCAGGTAGTTGTTGTCGCCGGGATTGTAGGCTAATGATTTGTTGAAGGCGCTTAACAGATTGCCCGCCGAGCCGATGGTCCAGCGTAACTGCACGGAGTGGGACTTGTTCGACGGCTGGCGCGTGCTGTACAGAAAGGAAGCGCTGGCGCCCAGCACGAAGTGGTTTTCGTAGCGGTTGCGCAGGTACGGGTCGCTCAGTGTTGACCGGTAAAATTCTTCGCTCATGTTAAACAGCTTGACGATATTCAGGTTGACGATATTCAGCGTATAGGACAGTTGCGGCTTTGTCCGCCAGTTATAGCCCAGCAGGAATGTCAGCGAATTGCGCGTATACTCCGGTCGCAGCTGGTAGCCGTAGGCGGTAGTAAATTCCGTCTGCGGCGAATAGATGCTGAAATAACGGTTGATAAAAGGAGCGAAAAACTTGGGCGTGCCGACGGTTCCCGAAATGCTCAGTTCATTGGAGCGTTTCCGGCTGTCGTCGATATGGAACGGGTCGAATTGAAAATTTTCGGACAGGCTGATGTTGAACCATTCCGCCCCCCGGAAAATATTGCGGTGGTAATAGCTCAGCGCGGGCGACAGGCCGAGCAGCCCGAAACTGCTGACGGATGCTTCCATGTTTATCTTGAACCCCTGTGCCGCGCCGGGCACAAGGTAGATGGAACAGTCCACCAGCGTATCGCCATCGGGGGAGTGCGCTTTTTGGAAGTTGATGGAAATGATCCGGAACAGGCGCAGGTTGGAGAAGTTGGCATAGGTTTGCGCGTTTTGGTCGCCGTTGTAATAATCGCCCGGTTCAATGGTGTTCGCCGACAGCAGGACACTGGTGCGCACGGGCTGGCGGTGGCGGTACAGCACATGGATGCTGCCTGCCCGGGTCGTTTTGGCCGGCACTTCCGTATAGCCTTTCATGTAGTTGCTGTCGAGCGATGCTTCCACCGCGTCGTATTGCGTATAAATCCTTACGGTTCCTATGCGGAACCGCTTGTTGTATTCTAACGTATCATTGCTTTTCGGCAATTTGTCCGTATTTAAAAGCATGGTTATGTCTGCCCGGTCATTGCCTGCCAGCGTATCGGCGTCATAGGAAATCAGCATGCGGCTGAACGATGAGAATCCTTTGGCGTGCAGCGATGTTTCGACGCGTTCGCGCTCCCGTTCCAGCAGCTGCAGCGACAGCGGCATGCCTTTTTCGAGCAGGCTCTGCGCCGTATCGTTCAGGATAAACGGACGGAGAATGCTGTCCTGTATCCGGTAGCGGATGCCGTTCAGCGTAACCGGCCTGCCCGGAGCCACGGTGTAGGTGACTTTGGCCCTGTGCCGGCTATAGCGCACCGTATCTTTCACGGAGGCGTGGTAGTATCCCATCGAACGGAGGTATTGCCCTATATTGTTGACGCTGCTCCTTACCATGGCAGAATCGAACACAACGGGCGCTTCGCCGATTTTTTTCATGATATTGCCCACCCGGCAGCTGTCGCATTTCGGGCTGGCATTGTAGATGCCCAAATAAAACTTAAAATTAAGCAACGACGAAGTGTTGGCCTGCTGCCGGATGTATGGAAGAATTTTTTTTTTAGTTACATCCGCCGTTTTTCCGCTGATACGGACTTCATTTTTTGCCAGCAGGTAGTCGCCCTCCGCCAGATAGCGGGAAGAACTGCATGACGAAAATAAAAACAGGAAAAGAATACCGCTGCCGGTTATATATAGAATTTTTTTTAGCACACTGTCAAATTTTACGGTGTGCAAATTTACTACTTTTTTTCGTATATCGCATACGCCCATTCCGGATTTTGAATGGAAAATAATACGTACCTTTAATCCATGAAATCGCTCGAACTTTTAGCGCCTGCCCGTAATGCCGCCTGCGGGAAAGCCGCCATCGACAACGGCGCCGATGCGGTGTATATCGGCGGCCCGCAATTCGGCGCCCGCGAGGCGGCGGGCAATACGATGGCCGACGTGGAGCGGCTGGCAAACTATGCGCACCGGTTTTATGCCCGGCTCTACCTGACGCTCAATACTGTGTTGTACGACGACGAACTGCCGGCCGCCCGCCGGCTGGCGCACGAGGCGTGGAATGCCGGCTGCGATGCCATCATTGTGCAGGACATGGGATGGCTCGAAATGGATCTGCCGCCCGTGCCGCTGTTTGCTTCCACGCAAACCCACAATGCGTCGCCGGAGAAAGTGAAATTTTTGCAGGACGCCGGCTTCCGGAGGGTGATTCTGGCACGCGAACTGTCATTGGCGCAAATAGCGGAAATCCGGAAGCACACCGGCGTGGAACTGGAATTTTTCATCCACGGCGCGTTATGCGTTTGTTACAGCGGGCAGTGTTATTTAAGCCGGGCGCTGACAGGACGCAGCGCCAACCGCGGCGCATGCGCCCAGCCCTGCCGCGCCGCGTACGACTTGCTCAGTGCCGGCGGGCAGCCGCTGGTGCGCAATAAGCACCTCCTCTCGCTGCGCGACCTGAACCTGACCGGTCACCTGGAAGCATTGGCAGCCGCGGGAATTACTTCGTTTAAGATAGAAGGACGCTTAAAAAACGAAAGCTACGTAAAAAACGTGGTGGCGCATTATCGCCGGCAAATCGACGCATTGCTGCACGGGAAATCATGGGCGAAAACCTCTTCGGGCAGCATTGTCCATGCTTTTGAACCGGCTGTGGAACGCTCGTTTTCGCGCGGCTTCACCGACTATTTCCTGAACGGGCGGAACGCCGGCATGTTTTCGCACGACACCGGAAAAGCCACAGGGCAGGCGGTGGGGAGCGTGACGGCTGTCGGGAAAAACGAGTTCACCTATGCCGGCGAACCCCTGCACAATGCCGACGGCATCTGCTTTTTTGATGCGCGCGGACAGTTGCACGGCACGAATGTCAACCGGATAGCGGGCAACCGTGTGTTCGTGCAAAACGGGGAAGGACTGCGCCGCCATGCCACGGTTTACCGCAACTTCGACTTTGCTTTCGAACAGTTGCTCGAACGTCCCTCGCGCCGCGCCGTTCAAGTAGATGTTACCTTTGCGCCGGACAGAGAAAAAATCGTTATCACCGCTGTGGATGAAGACAACAACCGTGTGTCGCTTACCCTCCCCCCATGCGGCGAACCGGCGAAGAATGAGCC
The DNA here is from genome assembly GCA_031267855.1 of Prevotellaceae bacterium. The sequence goes on along the minus strand of JAIRYH010000078.1, from coordinate 1,293 downwards.
GGCGGCAAAGCGTGCCGTCAAAACGCAGCTGGAAAAATCCGGAGCGACGGTCTTTGATTTCAGGGTTACGGTTGCCGGCGGGGCGCCGGCGTTTTTCTATCCGGCGTCGCTGCTCAACAGATGGCGCAGGGCGCTGGCGGAACTGCTCCTGCAGGAACGGGAAGCGCAGCGGAAAAGAATCATTGCCCCGTTACGCCCCAATACGGTTCCCTGCCCGGAAAAAGAAGTGGACTACCGCGCAAATGTGTCCAACGCGCTGGCTAAAAAATTTTACGAACGCCACGGCGCGCTTGTCCGCATGCCTGCCTTTGAGCAATCGCCGGCAGCTGCTGCCGAGCTGATGCATACCCGCTACTGCATCAGGCACGCTATCGGCGCCTGCAAAAAACACGGCGGCGCCATAACCGTAAAAGAACCGCTGTATCTGCTGAATAACGGCAAAAAATTACGCCTGACCTTCGATTGCCGGCACTGCCGGATGCTGATAAGTGAAAAGTGAAAAACTAAAAGTGAAAAGTGAAGAGTGAAAAACTAAAAGTGAAAAGTGAAGAGTTGCGGCAAGCGCATCATGGCGCCAGCCAACTTTTAGTTCTTCACTTTTCACTTTTCACTCTTCACTAAACTATGCATCCCACTTATTTTAAACAGTTAAAAAAATAAATTTGGTTTATATAATAAATTCATTTATCTTTGCGCCGTGAAATCAATTTTTAATAATAATAAGTATGGAACAAATTAACAGCACCGAAGCCCGCAAGCGGGCAGCACGCAGAGCAAACGAACTGCGCGGATTTTACTCGCACCTCCTGACCTATTGCGCGGTCAATGCCGGGTTATTTTTAATCAACTGTTTCTCTTCGCCGCACCACTGGTGGTTTTTCTGGCCACTGTCCGGCTGGGGAATTGGCGTATTGTGCCACGGGATGAGCATTTGCCGCTACGGCTTGTGGGGCGAAGCATGGAAAGAGCGTAAAATAGCCGAATTAATGGAAAAAGAAAAAAGGACTGAATAAAATGCGTACTGTTTTTTTTTACCGTTTTTAGTTTGCATTATAAACTAATTCGCGATTATAGATATGATAAAAAATTACCTTTTTATTCTGCTGTTGTGCCTCGCCGGCAGGCTGCAGGCGCAAACGACGCTGGAGGGCGAAATTGTGGACAACGGCAACCAGCCGCTGCCGGGCGTGCAGGTGAATTTTAACCACGGACTGAGGCAAACCGTTTCGGACAATACCGGGAAATTTACGATTACTTACCCCGATACGCTGAAAAGCGGCAGCATCCGCTTTC
>JAIRYH010000076.1 GCA_031267855.1 Prevotellaceae bacterium | reverse complement strand
CTGTTGCGGGAAATGAAATTAAAGAAATAAGCCATCCCGACGGCGCCGATATTCAAAATTCAACATTATATTGTGCAAAACTCCTTTGTAAAAACCCCTGAATCCCCTTACGTCGCAAGAAAATTTGCCGTAACTGTTGTGCACGGCACCGTTTCCTTTCTTAAACCGCAGGCGCGATTTTTTTTTGCAGGAACAGCTTCGTCCCGCAACCCTTCCCGTTTTCCCCGTGCGGCGGAAATGTCCTGCAGCACGGCTTTACTGTTCCCGCACGCGGGAAAACCGTCCCGAAGCTTGAACGCCATGACGCCGCCGACATCTAATACCGATAAATTATGAACTTTTTTAAACATCCTCTCTTTCGAAATACCCGGTTTATCTTTTTTGTCTGGGTTGGCCTGGCGGTGCTGGCGGGGCTGCTGAAATACCTGCACGGCGCCGCATCCTACGGAAATTACGTGACCTATACCAATATTTCCATACACCTGATACACCAGCTGCCGGTTTACGTATCGGAACACGTGCTGTATGGCCCGGTATTCGGCATGCTGATGGCGCCTTTTGCCTTTTTGCCCGACGGGCCGGGCATTGCTTTATGGCTGGGAACGCTTGCCGCGCTCCTGTTCCGGGCAATCGGGAAGCTGCCGTTCCCGGCGTGGCAAAAGGCGGCGGTTTACTGGATTTGCATACACGAAATGATGACTGCCGCCTTCAACATGCAGTTCAATATCGGCATTGCCGCCCTCCTTGTGCTGGCGTTTGTTTTCATGGAAGAAGAAAAGGACGTCTGGGCGGCGCTGGTAATTGTGCTTGGGATGCTGACCAAATTATACGGCGCGGCGGGGCTGGCATTCTTCTTTTTCTCGAAGCACAAACTGCGCTTTGCCCTGGCCTGCGCCGGATGGACGGTGGTGTGGCTGGCGCTCCCCCTGCTGTTTGTGTCGCCGGAATACCTGTTCGACCAGTATGCCGGCTGGATACAGCAGATAATAGCCAAAAACGCCGCCAACACGACGCACGCCGGCGCCTCCATCATGCAAAACATTTCGCTAATCGGCATGCTGCAACGCATTTTTCACCTGCCTGCCGCCACCACATTGCCCGTCATTGCTGCCGGAGCGGCGCTGTTTGCCATCCCCTTCTTCCGCCTGCGGCAATATGCCAGCCGGACGTTCCGCCTGACGATCCTGGCTTCTGTCCTGCTGTTCGTCGTACTGTTCAGCACCGGCAGCGAATCTAGCACCTACATTATTGCGTTCGTGGGCGTGGCGGTATGGTTTGTACTGCAACCGCGTCCTTACCGCGCATGGACGGTATTGCTCCTGATCCTTGTGCTGGCGCTCTCCAGCTTTTCGCCCACCGACCTGTTCCCGCGCAGCCTCCGCGAAGCATGGATTATTCCATACTCCCTGAAAGCCCTGCCGTGCGTGCTCGTCTGGCTGTGGCTGACCGTCCGGCTTTGCTTCAACAATTTTTTGCCTGATACGGTAAACAGAAACACATGAAACCGGTAATAGACTTAATACTCCCCTGCTATAACCCGCCCCCCGGCTGGACAACAACGGTTCGTACGTATTTTGAACGCTTGCAGACCCTGCTTGCCGGCGTAACATTCCGGCTGATTATTGTCGACGACGGCTCGGAACGCCATGTTGGTGCGGAAGCGCAGCAGCGGCTGCTCCGGGACCTTCCCGCGGCGCGCATCATCGGTTATGAAAAAAACCGGGGAAAAGGCTACGCCCTGCGTCATGCCGTCCGGCAGAGCACCGCGCCTTATATCATATACACCGATTACGATTTCCCATTTGAGCCGGAAAGCATCAAAAGCGTCGTTGACGCGCTGCTGGAGCAGGCCGACGTGGTGGCCGGCAAACGCAGCAGCAGCTACTATGAACAGCTTCCCGTGAAACGGAAAATGATGTCGGAAATATCACGCTGCCTCAACCGCTATTTACTGCGCATTCCCGCCTGCGACACGCAGGGCGGGCTGAAAGGATTTAACGCCAAAGGACGCGAAGTGTTTCTGCAAACAAAAACCGAGCAATTCCTGTTTGATACCGAATTTATCTTTAAAGCCTCCCGCCGCAAAGATATTTCATTGCGCACAGTGCCCATTGAAACAAGGCCGGGCATCGTCTTCTCCAACATGGGCATAAAAATATTGCGGCAGGAATTAAAAAACTTCCTGCGCATTTTATTCCGTTGCGTATGATTTTCCTGAGTTTCGATATTGAAGAGTTCGACGCACCCCTGGAATATGGCAAACCGCTGCCGCCGGAGGAACAGATAGCCGTATCGGCACAGGGAACACGGGCTGTGCTGGCGGTGCTGGCGCGATGCAGCGTCCCTGCCACGTTTTTCTGCACGGCGCATTTTGCGCAGCGGCAGCCTGCCCTTGTCCGCCGCATGGCGCAGGAAGGACACGAGATCGCTTCCCACGGATTCTATCATGCCGCTTTTTCACCGGAACATCTCAAAACATCAAAAGAAATATTGGAAACCGTTACCGGGCAACCCGTCCGGGGCTTCCGCATGGCGCGCATGATGCCGGTTGACGCCGCCGAAATCAGGGCTGCCGGCTACCGCTACAATGCTTCGCTGAACCCGACGTTCATTCCCGGGCGCTATAATCACTTCCGCGCCCCGCGCCTGCCGTTTATGCAGGACGGCCTGCTGCAGCTGCCCGCTTCGGTAACGCCGCGCCTGCGCATTCCGCTGTTCTGGCTGGCGATGCACAACCTGCCGTTTTGTTTGTACCAAACGCTTTGCCGCGCCGCGGCAGAGCGCGACAAGTATCTAAACATCTATTTCCACCCCTGGGAATTTACGGATTTGCACCCCAAAGAAAAGTTCGGACTGCCGCGCTACATTACCCGTCATTCGGGGCAGGGCATGCTGAGCCGCCTGGAACGGCTGACTGTTTACCTGCAAAAACACCGCTTCCCTTTCGGCTGCCTGCACCAATACTTCATGTTATAAAAACTGCCCCCGTGCGGCCTGCCGGACGTCCGGCAAGGGGCTCGATGCTCGATATTCGATATTCGAGTATCGATTATCAAGCATCGAACATCGAGCATCGAGCATCGAATATCGCCTTTTGCTGCAGCCGGCGCAGCTGCCGGTACTTGCGGTAAGTGGAAGCGGCGATGACGCGGCTGATGGTAAAGCCGGCCCTGCCGTCGAGGAATCCCGCCTTTACGATGTAGCCCCGCAGGAAAATCCAGCCCGTTTTCAGCAGCCGCATGAGCGGGCTTACCGTGATCCCCCGTTCAAACATCGCCTGGGCGGAAAGCGCGGCAAAGCGCCGGGACTGGCAATAGAAGTCGTCGAGCGTTTCAAAGGAATAATGCAGGATGGTGCTTTTGATGCGCTTTGTTTTTGCGCGGGCATCCATAATCACATTTTCGTGCGGGTTGATTCCCCCGAACCGCCCTTTGCGTTTGTCGAACAGCCGCAGCTTGTAATCGGGATACCAGTTGCCGTGCCGGACGGGTTGGCTGCCTAAAAAGGTGGTGCGCGTGAAGAAGTAGCCGTCAGCCGGCCAGCTGTTTTTTATTTCCAGGATGCTTTTACGCAGTTCTTCCGACAGTACTTCGTCGGCATCGAGGTTGAGGACGGCAGGATGGGCGGCCTGAGCCATCGCCCGGTTTTTTTGCTCGCTGTAGCTGCTGAAAACATGTTCAAAGAAGCGCACGTTGTAAGACCGGCAAATTTCCCGCGTCCGGTCGGTCGAGAAAGAATCCGCCACGATAATCTCGTCGGCAATGCCGTCCAGCGATTGCAGGCAGCGCGCGATTTGCCGCTCTTCGTTAAATGTAATGATAATTGCCGAAATTTTTTGCATCATGGCGTTGCATTTTTGGGCGCGGTATCCGTCCGCAGGGGGAGGGTAACAATGCACAGTGAGATAAAGAAGAGGGACAGATTGATGGCCTTGTGCGAATCGAACGGCATTTCCGTAAACATGAAGACGAATAATATTAAGAGCAGGGATTGCAGCAGGAAGTCTTTCCTGCGGAGCGACAGGATGAGCAGGTAAAGCAGCGTGCCGAACAGCGCCGCCGCGCCGATACAGCCGAAGTGCATCACTTCGCCGAGGTACTGGTTGTGGGGATAGGAAAAGGGCATGGCTTCCGGATAGCCCAGTTCCGCGGCCAGTTCAGGGGAAGTCATCACGGCTTTCATGCCGCCGGTGCCCGTGCCCAGCAGGGGTTTTTCCCTGATGGAGGCCATCGCGGTTTTCCATAGCTGCATGCGGGCGGGGTCTTCAAACCGGTCGGTAAATTGATTCTCCAGGCACGTCAGGCCAATGACGATGGCGCCGGCAAGGACGGCAAGCGAACCGGCGGCAATGATTTTTCTTTTTACCGAAATACGGTACAGGAACATTACTAAAAGCAGCAGGGGTAAAATAATGAACCCGACACGCGCTCCGGTAAAAGCCAGCAGCGCGGTCTCCACCACGATGAGGGCAATGATTTCCGCGGTAGAGACGGCGCGGTATTTCCGCTTCAGGTAAAGGCCGGCGGGAAGCGCCAGCAGGTATACAACGCAAAGGAATGAGGGATGGTCGTAGTTTGTCCACACGTAGGCGAAAAGATAGCTTTTCGGATGCAGCAGCCATTCTTTTATGTCTATCGGAACGGTGATGCTGAGGTATGCCACGGTAAGCAGCGATACGGCGCAAAAGAGCAGGGTGAAGTGCACGAAAAAAGCCAGTACGGTCTTCAGCACGCGTTCGCTCAGCGGGAGGTACTGGAACAGCAGGGGGAAAAGGATAAACGGCAAACAGGTGTCCAGCCAGCGCAGCCCGTTTTGAAGGTCGCTGCTGAGGGGCAGCCATGCGACGCGCACGAGATAAACCGCCAGCCAGCAGTAAACCGCCGGATGGGGCGGCGATAATTTTTGCCTGCCGCTGCGCACGCTGCGGATTATGAAAGCAAGCCCCGACGCTACGAGAAGCACCGTGGCATAAGTGATGACCGTATTGGCAAAATATAATGATGCGGCATACAGGCAAAGCACAACGGATAACAGCAGGTCGGGTTTAAGGAAAAAGGACAGTTTATTTTTCATCATAATTTAAGATTTTTTTATTTGTTCGTAAAAGGTATTTCGTTCCACTGCGCGGTAACCCGCAGCGGCTACATAGCTTTCCAGTTCTTCGACCGTGAGGGCGGGGTGCTGTTCGGCGGCGCCGGCCATGCTGTAGATTCTGGTAGAATCATCAATGGTGCCGTCGATATCGTCGGCGCCGAAAAGCAGGGCCAGCTGCATCACCGCTTTGCCCAGCATGGGCCAGTAGGCTTTGAGGTGCGGGATGTTGTCAAGCATCAGGCGGCACACGGCCACACTGCGCAGCACTTCTTCCGTCGAAACTTCGCCGGCAACGCCCAGCCGGTTATTCTGCGATTTATACTTCAGGGGGATGAAGGCGTCGAAACCGCCTGTTTTATCCTGCAGTTCGCGCAGCCGGAGCAGGTGGTCGACGCGGTGCGCCGGCTTTTCGACATGCCCGAAAAGCATGGTGGCATTGGTTCGGATGCCCAGGCGATGCGCCGTTTCATGTATGCGCAGCCACGCCTGCGAGCCGGTCTTGTCCGGGCAAAGCTGCCGGCGGACGGTTTCGTCAAAAATCTCCGCACCGCCGCCGGGCATTGCCTCCAGGCCGTTTTCCCTTAACAGCGCCAGGCTTTCCTCATGCGACAGCCCGGCTTTTTGCGCCATGTAATCTATTTCAACCGCCGTAAAGGCTTTAATGGTTGCCTGCGGCAATGCCTGTTTCACGGCGGCAAGCAGGGACGCATAAAAATAAATATCGCGATCCGGATGCACGCCGCCGACAATGTGTACTTCGGTAATCGGCTGCCCTGCGTAGGGCCGGCAGCGTTCCCGGATATCATCTATCGAATATTCCCAGCTGCCGGCTTCTCCCGCCTGCCGGCGATAGGAACAAAATACGCAGTGATTGACGCAAATGTTGGCAGGCTCGATATGGAAATTGCGGTTGTAAAAAACCTTATCGCCGTTTATTTCCCTGCGCCGGTGCGTAGCCAGCAGGGAAAGCAGCAGCAGGTTTTCACATTCATAGAAAGCAAGCCCGTCTGCCGCCGACAGGCGTTCGCCGTGCAGCGCTTTTTCCGCGGCCGTGCGCAGGCGGCGGTCTGTAATATTATTTACGAGTTGAGAAATCATCGTGCAAAAGTAATGAAAATTTACAGATTTACGGATTTACGGATTTGGCTGGCGCATGAAGTTGAAAGTTGAGAGTTGAAAGTTGAAAGGTAGTTATGAGTTATGAATTATGAGTTATGAGTTGCGCGAATCGCAAAAAGGCGTTTTTGTTGTAAGTTGAAAGTAGGCTAACGCCCATACGCGCGTCGCGGCAC
>JAIRYH010000072.1 GCA_031267855.1 Prevotellaceae bacterium | reverse complement strand
TCGGCGCAAGACGGGAAGAAAGAAGAAGGCTATGTTTTCACCACAGTGAAAGAATTAAAGGTTACGCCTGTGAAAAATCAGAACCGTTCGGGCACCTGCTGGAGCTTTTCAGGACTGGGATTTATCGAATCGGAATTGCTGCGCATGGGCAAAGGCGAATACGACTTGTCGGAAATGTTTGTCGTTTATTATTCCTATTCCGATAAAGCCGAAAAATACGTACGCCTGCACGGTAGCGGTAATTTTGCCGGCGGCGGGTCGTTCTACGATGTTTTGTATGTATTGAAACATTACGGCATTGTGCCCGAAACCGTGATGAACGGTTTGCAGTACGGCGAAGATTTGCACGTGCACGGTGAGCTGGATGCACTCGCAAAAGCGTATGTCGAAACCATTGTCAAAAACCCGAACAGGAAGCTGTCGCCCGCATGGCGCAACGGGTTTAACGGTATTTTGGATGCTTACCTCGGGAAGCTTCCGGATGCTTTCTCGCATAACGGCAGGGAATATACGCCGAAAAGCTTTGCACAGGCGCTCGGCGTCAATCCCGACGATTATGTATCGCTGACTTCGTTCACGCATCACCCGTTCTACACGGCTTTTGCGCTGGAAATACCCGACAACTGGCGCTGCTCGGAATCGTACAACCTGCCGCTGGACGAGCTTATGAGCGTATTCGACAACAGTATCAACAACGGTTACACGGTAGCATGGGGTTCGGATGTGAGCGAGAAAGGGTTTTCGCGCGACGGCATAGCCACGGTTCCCGATGTGAATTTTACCGAGATGTCCCAGTCGGATCAGGCGCGGTGGCTGGGTCTGTCGCAAAAAGATAAAGATGCGGAACTGTATAAAAACAAACCGGGCTACGAAAAATCCATTACGCCGGAATTGCGCCAGCAGGCGTATGACAACTACGAAACCACAGACGATCACGGCATGCTGATTTACGGTATTGCCAAAGACCAGAACGGCAAGAAATTTTATATGGTAAAAAATTCATGGGGCGAATCCGGTAAATACAAAGGTTTTCTCTACGCTTCGGAAGCGTTTGTAAAATACAAAACCGTGAATATCGTTGTGCATAAAGACGCCATACCCGCTGCCATCAAACAAAAATTAGGCATTAAGAACTAAGCGCTGCGACATGCGCACAGTAGCGTTAGCCAACTCTTAACTCTTAGTTATTAACTTTCCTATGCATAGAGTACGATGGTTTCTTTGGTGCTTGTGGCTGCTGTTTCCGGCAGCGATAACGGCACAGTCGCCGGCAGGCAGCAATAGGGTTGCCGCCTGTGTCGATTCATTGACGCATGACGAAACGTTTCGTCATGCGTCAATGAGCATATTGGTGATAGACGCCGGGACACGGGAAGTCATTGCCTCGCACCACCCGCAGGCGGCGCTGATACCCGCTTCAACGCTTAAACTGGTAACGACAGGATTGTCGTTGCTGTCGCTGGGAAGCGATTACCGTTTCCGCACGGCGCTGTATTATGACGGGACAATTAACGATTCGACGCTCACCGGGAACCTTTATATCGTGGGCGGCGGCGACCCTACTTTCGGTTCTCCGGATTCGATTGCCACGCCTGTCAGCGAAATTTTCTCCGATTGGACAGCGAGGCTAAAAGCCCGTGGCATCAACCGGGTAGCAGGAAATATCATTGCCGACGAGTCTTTTTTCAATCCTTCTCCCACGCCTGAATCGTGGATGTGGGGCGACATCGGCAATGCTTACGGCGCACGGACGTCGGGGCTTGCATTTTGCGAAAACGCCTATACGCTCGTCTTAACGCCGGGGAAAAATGAAGGCGACAGCGCTGTAATTCGCAGCCGGAATCCTGACATTCCCGGTATCGAATTTATGAATGATATAAAAACGGGCGCGCCCCATTCGGGTAATCAGGCGGTAATTTACAGTGCACCCTATTCAAACAAACAGTGGCTTACCGGAAGCATTCCTATCAACCGCGACAGCACGGAAGTGAAGGGAGCAAACAGTATTCCGGCATACACCTGCATTTATTGTTTCGGCGAATTTTTAACCCGGCAGGGAATCCGTTTTGACGGTACGCTCCGTGTGGCGTCGGCGGCAGAAGCCATATCAACACCCCGCACATTGATTGCCGAGTACCTTTCGCCGACATTGAAAGAAATTGCTTCCGCCACTAATAAAATAAGCAATAATCTGTTTGCAGAAACATTGCTTAGAACCGTCGGGCTACAATTGAAAAAGGATGCCTCATACGATTCGTCGCTGACGGCAGTGCGGTATTTGCTGGACAGTTTACAGGTACCCGCATCCGGTTTCAAGATGGTTGACGGCAGCGGCTTATCACGTAAAAACTACGTTTCGGCGCAGTTTATGGTCGATTATTTAATGATGATGTATCATTCGGCGTCGTATGAAGATTTTTTTCATACGCTGGCTGTGCCGGGCGACAGAGGAACTTTTTCAAACCTGTTGCGTTCTGCACCGAACAAAAGGCGGCTACATGCCAAAAGCGGATCGATGGAAGGCGTACGATGCTATGCCGGTTATGTGGATAACCCGGGCGGCACGATTATTTTTGCCGTGCTGGTCAATAATTTTAATTACAAAATTTCGGCGATTCAGCCGAAAATTGAGCAGTTATTGCAACGGATTACCGAATAGTAATCGAACTAACTGTAAGGATGCACTCAATTGCTGTCAACTTACTGCGTATAAAGCCTTGAAAAGTCGTAAAGCCTTTTTGATTGTTAATAACCACTGTGCATTTTCCCCATTTTTTATGCGTTGACCCTAAATGCAAAACACGTTTTGTTAACTATATAACAAAACGTGTTTTTAAAGATTAAGGCGGCGACCTACTCTCCCACTATGCAGCAGTACCATCGGCGCTGGCGGGTTTAACTTCTCTGTTCGATATGGGAAGAGGTGGTTCCCC
>JAIRYH010000018.1 GCA_031267855.1 Prevotellaceae bacterium | reverse complement strand
TAGGAATTAGGAATTATGCGAATCAGCAGTAGAAGTTACACGCAGCCGCCCGAAGGGCGCTATTTTCATAACCGCAGGTCAACGACCTGCGGGGAACGTGTGTCCTCGTTGCCACTGCCTGAAAGGCAGAACAAGAAAATTAGGAATTAGGAATTAGGAATTAGGAATTAGGAATTAGGAATTAGCTTACGCCATTGCGCGCTTGTCGCAATTCTTAATTCTTAATTCTTAATTCTTAATTCACAGCAGCGCTTACCTGCGGTTATGAAAATAACGCCCTTCGGGCGGCAGTGCATAATTTGTGCTGCTGATTCGCATGCGTTACGGGTGATGCGTTATGAGTTGCGCGAAGCGCACACCGGCGCCAGCCGATTCGACCTTCAAAATTCAAAATTCAAAACTGGTTTTTCAGCACGTAGAGGCTGTTGGAGCTGTATTTGCTGCTTTTTACGACCGTCAGGCGGAGGCGGTGGCGGCGGGCAAACGCTTCTACGCCGGAGGCGGTGATGAAGCGCAGGGCGTGGCTGGTTTTGTTGAAGTGTATGAGGCGGACGGAGAAGAATTCGGAGAGTTGGGTAAGCCGGTGTTTTCTGCGGCTTTCGCGGTCGCCGTCGCGGATGATGATTTTGCCGCCGGGGCGGAGGTTCTTGACGCACCGGAGCAGCAGGGCGTCCTGCCGGTCTTCGGGGAGGTAGTGGAGGACGTCGTTCAGGATGAATATGTCGGCCGGGGCGAGGGCGTATTCCGAGGCGTCGGCCGTGATGAACTGCAGGCGGGCGGTTCCGGAGAAGGTGTGCCGGGCGACGGCTGTTTTTTCGGCGTCATGGTCGATGCCGGTGACGGTGCGTCCGGGCGATCTGAAGGCGAGCATGTGTGCGAGGAACCCGTAGCCGCAGCCGATGTCGGTGACGGTGGCGGTGGCGGGGACAAGGTGTTCGAAGAGGTCGTAGTTTCTTTCGATGGCCGTCTTGATGCGCAGGTACCATTCGAGCACCGGGCCCTTGTACAGGTAGCTTTTCATGAGTTTGCAGCGGTAGTAGGGGTTGCCGTCGCGGTCTGTTTCGGCGGCGAGCGCGTCGTGTTCTTTTTTAATGAGCCGGGCGGTGTGCCGGCACTGTTCGCGGTAGTCCGTGTCCCGGCTGTAGGGGATGCGGGGGAGGATGTTCATGGCGATGGCGGCGTCTTTGAGATACAGGCAGTCGTCTTTCGACATGGCCTGGCCGTGTCCGCAGAGGACGACGGGGACGATGTCGGCCCTGAGGGCTTCGGCCAGGTAGAACGCGCCTTTGTGGAAGCGCTGTATTTTCCCGTCGGGCGAGCGTGTTCCTTCGGGGAAGATGACGACCGAGTAGCCGTCGCGCATGTATTGCCGGATGTGGGTTATGGCGTGTTCGTAGCCCCGGGTGATGTCTGCGAAGCCGGCGAAGCGGGCGATCCGGCCGAACAGCGGCGAGCGGCTGACCCACTGTTTGGTTACCATGATGATTTTGGGGTGGAGGGTGAGCATTTGCATGATGTCGATTACGGACTGGTGGTTGGCTACGATGACGGCGGGTTTTTTGAATGTTTCGCGGGCGGGGTTCCGGCGTGTTTTCCTTACGTTGGGCATGGCGTAGATTTGCAGGAAGGCGAAGCCGTACAGCAGGTGGTGGAAGAACGACTGCTTGTGCTTTTTGCGCAGCGGCACCAGTAAAAGGATGTAGCCGGCGAGGGTGAGGAGGAGGCTTCCGGTAACAAAGATGGCGAGGGCGGCGGTGGTGAGGAGGAGGCTGTACCAGGTGTGGGGGAATTTCCGCTTTGCGGTGCGTCCGGTGATAAGGAGGCGGAAGATCAGCGGCTGGACGGTGTAGGAGATGAGTATTACGGCGAGCATGCCGATGAGGGAGGTGACGGAGACGGAGTAGAGCGCCGGATGGCGGGAGAAGATCATGGCGCCCATGCCGGCGGTGACGGCCAGGGCGGAGAAGAAGATGGCGGTTTTGTGGGAGGTCAGGATTTTCTGTCCGGTTTTGTATTCCTGCAGCAGTCCGTCGGAGACAAAGATGCTGAAGTCGTCGCCGATGCCGAAGATGAAGGTGGAGATGATGATGTTGATGATGTTAAATTCTATCCGGAAGAGCGCCATCATGCCGAGGATGATGATCCAGCTCATGGCCATGGGGAGGAAGGTGATGGCGGCTATTTCTATTCTCCCGCAGGATATGAGGATGGAGAGGAAGACGATGATCGCGACGATATACAGCAGTGCATTGAAGTCGTTGCGCACCATTGTGGAGAGCCGGCCGGCAAAGTAGGCTTTGTCGAGGATGACGGTGTTTGTGTCGTCGGCGAATGTTTGGTATACCTGTTCTTTGTTTTCTTCGGGGAGCTGCGCGAGGGTGATGGCCATGGGCAGCCCGCCGGCGCAGTCGATCCATTCGTTGAGTACAAACGTGTCCAGGAATTCCGGGTTGGTGTAGTCTACCGGCCGGTAGTCTCTGTCCAGGCGTTGCAGGAAGCTGTCGATGGGCTGCTGTTTGAGTTTGTATTTTCCGCCTGCTTCGGGCAGTGCGGTTTTGAGGAGCGCGGTTTTCGCGGGCGTCCAGTAGCGGTTCCAGGCGTCGATGCGGCGCTGCTGTTCGGCTGCGGGAATGAGGAGGCGGTGCGCCGACGAGTAGGCTTTAATCAGTGATTTTTCTTTCAGCTCGCGGCATTTGCGTTCCGTCTGCCGGTAGTGGGTCAGCGCCTCGCCGGGGGTGCTGCCGACGGATACAAGGTATACGGTTTTGTACTGTCCCTGGAATGTGTTGGTCAGTATGTCCTCCGCCTGCGCAAGGGAAGCGGGCATGTAGTTCAGCTGTTCCATGCCGGCATTGAAGGTGACTTTCCCGCAGAAAAAGCACGATACGCCGAAGAGGAGCGCGACGAGCGCGATCAGTCCGTATTTTTTTTCAAACGGGCAGGCGTTCCATCGTTCTATGAGGTGCATCAGTCGTCCCGGCTTTTGGGGTTTGAAGGTTAGCAGGTGGGGGATGAAGGTCAAACAGCAGAGGGTGGTTCCGAGCAGCGTAAAGCAGGAGAAGAGGCCGAAGTCATGCAGCATTTCCGTGTGCATGAAGGCAAGGCTGGCAAAGGCGGCGATGGTGGTAAAGCTTCCGATGGTCATCGGGTAGGTCAGTTCCCGGATAACCTGCTCGGCCGACTGTGCATGGAGCGAATGGCAGAATACGTGGATGGAGTAGCTCAGCGCCACGCCGAGGATGACGGAGCCGGCGCCGACGGCAATGGTGGAGATGGCGCCCTGGATCACGTACATCAGCGCCAGCGCAAAAAGCCCGCCGGCGAGCACGGGCAGCAGGATAAGCGGGATGGCCGATTTCCGGCGGAACGCAAACGTGATGACCAGGCCCATCGTCAGCGCGGTGAGGATCATGGCGAGGAGCGCGTCGGATTTAATTTGGCGGGCGTTGTAAATGCCTACCGGGATGCCGCCGAAGTAAGAAACGGCCAGTGCGGGGTACTGCTGTTCGACGGCAGCAACGGTACGTTCTATTTCCGCTACAAGGGCTTTGTTGCCGGACAGTTCGCCGGCGCCGAACACGGGCGAAATAATGGCCATCAGGTATCGTTTGTCGTTCGAAAAGATATGTCCGTCATATATCGTGTAGCGTATGTCGGGTTTCAGGGCTTCGAGGTGCCGGAAAACATTTCCGGAAAGGTTCAGCGGGTCGGCTGCCATGAATTTCGCGGAGACCATGCTCCAGGGGGCGAGCAGCTGGGCATGCTGCCGCGCCATGTATTCCTGCAGGTTTTCCCGCTGCAGCAGGCTGTCGAGGCGGACGTAATCGGCGGTGTCAAGGAAGATGGGAAGGTTGTCCATCACGTGATGATGCAGCGATTCGGCCAGCCGGCTGTCTGCTTTTGACTGCACTTTTTTGATGTGCGATTTTCCGACAGGGGTTTGCTGCAGCTGCATAAAGAACGCGTCGCAAGCCTGTATCATGGTTTCGGGCGGCGCCGGATGCGTTGTGTCGCCGGAGGTAATAAGGACGGTGATTTTATCTTTTATCCTGCTATTCTTAAATACCTTTTCAATGTACCGCGTGTCTTCGGTTTGCGGCATGAGGCTGTTGATGTCTTCCTGAAACCGTATCTGCGCCGCCAGGCAGATCATGGCCGCCGCCGACAGTCCGCACAGCGCATAAAACAGTATGCGACGGGTGCGGAAGAACCGGTAAAGCGTTATAAATATCCGTATCATTGTAATTCCGGTTTTCTAAAAAAACATAACAGCAGCGAGGTAACCGTGCCCGCAGCTAAAGCGCACAGGGCGGCAAACACAAAACTCCCGATAACGTACTGCAGTAAATCCTGACCGATGGCGCCGAAAGAAACCGTATGAAGCGACAGGGTGAACGGACGGTTCAAGACAAATGCGCCGGCGGCAAAACTTCCCAGTAAAATAAGCGGGATCATCGGCGGGATGCTGATGTTGGAGGCGACCAGGGTAATTATTTTATTCAATTTAAGGACATGCGCCAATGAAAAGGCCAGCAGCATCTGGTAGCCCCACACCGGGACAATGCCCATGAATACGCCCAGCATCACGGAAAGCGTGATTTTCCGGTTGGTTTCGGGCGTGTGCAGTACATTTTCATGAAACCATTTTTTAATGTTTTCCCCGGTCAGGCTGCGGATAAAGGCAAAGGGACGAAACCACAGAAAAGCCAGCAATACAAGAAAAGTATTGAGCAGGCTTATGCGCATAAAATCGCGACAGGGTTTGAAATGGGATACCCGCTCTCCTTCGGGCGCATAAAATACCCGAATGGGTATGGCCGCAACGGGCGTCTTTTTCCATATCGACCGTACCAGGATTTCCAGCTCAAAATCATACCGGCGGGTGTAATATTTTGTCTTCGCGCAAACGTCGAGGGGGTAGGCGCGGAAGCCCGACTGCGTGTCGTCAAGCCGTTTTCCCGTTTCCAGCCAAACCCAAAAGTTGGAAAACTTATTGGCAAACGTATTTTTCCCGGGCATATTTTCCTGCTGCAGTTTTCTCGAGCCGATTACCAGCGCCCCGTATTCGTGCTCCATGGCCTCAATAAACCGCGGGATATCGGAAGGGTAATGCTGCCCGTCGCCATCTATGGTAATGGCATAGCGAAAGCCGCTGTCCGAAGCATGTTGAAAGCCGGTCTGTAAAGCATGGCCTTTGCCTGTGTTTTTGGGAAGCGTCAGTACGGTAATGTCCGGAATGGCCTGGAGGATTTGTGCGGTTGCATCCGTAGAACCGTCGTTTACCACGATCACGGAGGCGGCATATTGCTTTACGCCGGCAACAACCTGTTCCAGTGTTTTTGCATTGTTATACGCGGGAATAATCACACAGGCGTGCAATTTTTTCAATCTGACTTTGGTTTCCATCGACAAGGTTCTTAGAAAAAGCCGGGCCGGCGCACAATTTATTTGCAGTTTTTTTCGCTTTCCTGCTTCGCAAGGGATTCCAGTTGTTTTTTCAGCGCCGGCAGTTTGCGAAAGACAGAATAGGCTTTAAAGTAATCGGAGTAGTTGATGGCCGGCGATCCCATGAGTGTCTGGTTCGGTTCTTTCACGGTGGCGCTGATGCCTGTTTGGGCGCCGGCGCGCGTCCCGTCGGCCACAGTGATGTGTCCCGCCACGCCCACCTGTCCGCCGAGCATGCATTGCCGGCCTATTTTCGCAGAGCCTGCAATGCCCGAAAGCGCGGCAATCACAGTGTTCTCGCCCACTTCCGCATTATGCGCTACCTGCACCAGATTGTCGATTTTCACGCCCCGCCGGATAATAGTGGCGTCCATCGTAGCACGGTCAATCGCGGTATTGGCGCCGATTTCCACGTTGTCTTCCAGAATCACGTGTCCGATTTGCGGGATTTTTTTGTAAGAGCCATCGGCTGTCGGGGCAAACCCAAACCCGTCGGAGCCTATCACGGTATTGGCATGCAGCGTACAATTATTCCCTATTTTGCATCCATGGTAAATCTTTACGCCGGGGTAAAGGATGCAGTTCCCGCCGATGGTTACATTGTCGCCAATGTATACCTGCGGGAATATTTTGGTGTTATTGCCGACGCGTACGCCGCGTGCAATATAGCTCCCCGCGCCTACCCATACGGCTTTCCCAAGCTTCGCCCGCCATGAAATACGCGCCCGCCACGAACGTCCCTTTTTATTCAGCGTCTTCATGGAGTTGTACAAGTCAAGCAGCGACGCAATGCTTTCGTAGGCGTTATCCACGCGGATGAGCGTGCATGAAACCGGCTGCTGCAGCTCAAAGCTGCGATTGACCAGCACAATCGAGGCTTTGGTAGTATAAAGGTATTGTTCGTATTTCGGATTTGCCAGAAAGCATAATGCGCCCGGCGCTCCCTGCTCTATGCGGGCTACCGTGCCGGCAACCGCGTTTTCGTCGCCGGCAATATCGCCGTGCAGATACTCAGCCAGTGTTTTTGCAGTGAATTGCATAATAATTGTTCGTTATTAGTCATAAATCGTTGGCGCGCCAACACATTTTGAATTTAATTTGTATGATTGTTCCTCTCATTTACGATTTCTTTCGGATAACACAGGAAGTATTTTTTTGTAACGCCTGAAAACGCCTGTGCGCTCAACATGTCCGACACGTCGTAGATGTCGCGCAACTCCGATTTGCCGTAACGGATCAGAATTTTTCCCGTGCTGTCGTCGTATCCCTTATTGATAATCCTGTCGCTCGTTACAAAACAGGACAGGGCTTCCGGCATATTTGAAAAATGCTGCTTCACGCGGGCGTTAATTTCTTCGACATAGGCTTCGTCAAACGGCCGGGCGCTCACTTCAATCTTAAACAGGCGGCGCGCCACCATCATGCGGCACAGTTCCGACAGGACACGGTCGCCGGCATTGCACCATCCCTTGATGGCGCAGTCAATATCGCTGTCGTCAAGAAAGGCAAAGGCATCCAGTATTTCCGGACGGTCAAAGTCGGCAAGCGAAAAGCGATTCGATAAAAACAATTGCAACGCAGGCGATGCAGCCAGGCGGACGCCGCCGGTTATCAATAATTTTGCACGCCGCAGGATGTTCAGCAATATCTGGTCGGCGGCAATCACCGTTTTGTGCAAATACACCTGCCAGTACATCAGGCGGCGCGAAATAAGAAATTTCTCGACGGAATAAATTCCCTTTGCTTCCACGACCAGTTCGTTGTTCACCACGTCCAGCATTTTGAGGATACGCTCCAGTCCGATCATCCCTTCGACTACGCCGGAGAAGAAACTGTCGCGCCGCAGGTAGTCCAGCCGGTCTACATCCAGCTGGCTCGACACCAGCTGGTGTAAAAATTGCTTCGGATAACTGCCGTCGAAAATAGCAATAGCCATTGTCAGTCGCCCGCCATACCGTACATTCAGTCGCTTCATAAACACCAGCGATATTTCCTCATGCCGGATATTTTCGACAATCGTGTTTTCCAGCGTATGACTGAAAGGCCCGTGTCCGACGTCGTGCAGTAAAATGGCGCATCCGGCGGCTTCCATCTCTTCGGGCGTTATCTCGTGTCCCTTGGACTGCAGCGAAAGCAGCGCCTGGCGCATCAGGTACATCGCCCCCACGGCGTGCGAAAACCGTGAATGGCAGGCGCCGGGATAAACAAGATAACTCAAGCCCATTTGCTTGATGCCCCGCAGTCTTTGCATGTAATGATGTTCCAGCAGTTCAAATATCAAGCCGCCCGGGATATCAATAAACCCGTGAATCGGGTCGTTGATTATTTTTTTCTTGTTTATCATCGGCTGCAAAGGTAAGAAAAGATTTACGGATTTACAGATTTACGGATTTGGCCGGCGCATCATCGCCCATACCGGTAGAGACGCGGCGTGCCGCGTCTCCGCGTTCATTTCGCGCGGCGCGTCTCTACTAATGTGCCAATGTGCTAATGTGATTAATGTGGCTTACGCCATTACGCGCTTCGCGCAATTCATAATTCATAACTCATAATTCATAATTAAATTTGCATTTCAAAAATTCTTATTACCTTTGCAGCCGGATTCTCACAGTTGAAGCACATGCTTGTTAAAAACTTCTTGATAAAAACCT
>JAIRYH010000017.1 GCA_031267855.1 Prevotellaceae bacterium | reverse complement strand
AAATACCTCCGGGTGCACCTTCGCCTGCGGCGGGCGGCGACTCTACGCTGATGCCCGGCGCAAGGAATGCCAATACCCCGGCGCCGGCGGATACCGCCGCCCCGCGCCTGCTGGAAACGCATTTATTCAATGACACGCTCAAGCGCGAACGGGTGTTCGGCTGGCGACACAACCGGTACCTGAACACCCTGCAGACCTTCACGCCCGACACGTCGTACGGCGCCTACCGGAACGACTATCCGTTCCTGCAGCACGATGCAGGCGCCAACTATTTAGGCACAACAGGATCTGCCGTAACGCTGCATAATTATTTCAAGCGGCAGACGGATCCCCGGTTTTACTATTTCAATCCCTACCTGGAATATGCCGTTACGCCGGATAACATTACATTCTATAATACCAAAACCGCCTACACGCGCTTCCAGTACTCGGGAACGCTTTTCGGCAACAGCATGTTTGAAGAAGGCAATGTGGGCATACTGGTGAGCGCCAACATGCGCCCCGCATGGAACGGAACCATACATTACCGCCACCTCGGTACGCGCGGAATGCTGCAGCACGAAGCCACCGACAACAACACCATCTCCATCTCCACCAGCTACTCGGGAAAACGCTACAATGCCCATGCCGGATTTATCTACAACGGCTGGAACAATAATGAAAACGGCGGCATCACCGACGACTCTTCCGTGCTGGACACGGTGATGGATGTGCGAACCCTGCCCGTATCGCTAAATGCCGCTTCCTCCAAAATAAACTACTATTCTTTCTTTGCCACCCACTCCTACGGCATCCCGCTGAATTTTTTCCGCAACGACAGCACGCTGCACGACGACGGAACGGCCATATACGCCGGCCATGCCGTCGAATACACCACCGTTGCACGCAGCTACTACGACCGGATACCCGAAACCGACAGCGCCGGACGCGCCTTCTATAACAACACCTTTTACATACATCCCACGGAAACGAAAGATTCCATGAGCCTGTCGCTTTTCGACAACAAATTATTCCTGTCCCTGCAACCGTGGTCGGCGTCCGCCATTGTGTCCAAGCTCACGGGGGGCGTCGGCTACAGCCATCTTTCAAACTATGCTTTCCGCCCGCAGCTTTATGTATCGCCCGCAGACGGCAATGCCACGCAGAATAATTTCTACTTTTATGCCAATGCATCGGGCGTTTTCCGCCGCTATTTTCAGTGGTCGGCTTTTGCACGCTACGATTTCGCCGGATACACCCAAAACGATTTCCTGCTGGACGGCACGGTCGGCATTTCCCTCTATCCGCTAAAAAACGGCGTGCACCTTACGGGAAACGTTATATTCCAAACCCGCCGTCCCGATTATTTTCTCAACAATGCGTACACCAATCATTATATCTGGCAAAATGATTTCCGGAAAACCAAAGAACTGCAGTTGCGGGCAACGCTTACCATCCCCGACTGGCAAATGGAAGCGGCATTTAACTATGCGCTGCTGTCCGACGCCATATATTTCGGCCATGACGCCAAACCCGCGCAGTACGGCGGCGAACTAAGCCTGTTTGCCGCATCCCTGAAAAAAGATTTCAAACTCTGGTGGTTTCATTTGGAGCATCGTATCCTGCTGCAGATTTCCCCGGACAATGCGGATATCCTGCCGGTGCCGCTGCTAAGCGGTAACCTTACCTATTACTTGCAGGCGCCGCTGGTGAAAAATGTACTTACCGCGCAGGTGGGCGTTGACGCGTACTACAATACGCCGTACTACGCCTATGCCTACAGTCCCGGCGCCGGCGCATTTTATACGCAGGACAGGCGCTCCATGGGAAACTACCCGTATCTTGACGCTTTCATTCACCTGAAATGGAAACATGCGCATATCTTTTTAAAAGTAATCAACGTCGCCGAGCGCTTCCCGAACAGCGATTTCTTTTCCACGCTGCACTACCTGCGCCCGGAAAGAACGTTTAAAGTAGGCCTGACATGGTATTTTTATTAGCCGACACGCTGGAAACGGATGCAAACCTGTAAAAAATATTTTTTCCTGCGGGTGATGGTGCCCCCGGTTGCCCTGCTGTTTATACTTCTCGGAAGCGGCACGGGACACGGCGGGCAGTATCGCGCACAATATTTGCTGGAAAAAGATACGCTGGTGTGCGTGATCGGAAATAATTTCCATGATTACCACCTGCACCGGGCAGAACCGGAAGGGTATCAAATGGAAATTATACGCGCCTTTGCAAAGGCCTGCCGTCGCCCTTACCGTATAGACATCCTGCCTTCGTTCGAACAGCGGCGGGAGGCGCTTGCCGGACGGCAGGCAGACATCATGGTCTGTTCGCGCCGCGAATTTGACGGCTGTATGCCGGACGACCGGCTGACCGCCTGCTTCCTGCTGCCCGACAGCTCGGCCTGGACGGTGGTCACGGAACGCACGGAAATAATAAAACTGCTTGGTCAGTGGATGGCGCAGTTCCGGCAGTCCAAAGACTTTAAAATGCACCGGCAAAAATATTATACCGTCGCCCCGGCGGATAAGGAAAGGCAGCCCTGCCGCTCGCTCTCGCCCTACGACCCGTTAATCAGGAAATATGCGCAAAACATTCACTGGGACTGGCGCCTGTTAGCCTCGATGATTTGCCAGGAATCACGTTTCCATTCGGATGTTCAATCGCGGCGGGGCGCCTGCGGCTTGATGCAGCTCATGCCGCAAACGGCGGAAAGTTTCGGCATCATGGATATTGAAAACCCTGAAAGCAACCTGCAGGCGGGCGTCAGGTATTTAAACTATATAACAAAATACCTGAACCTGAACGAAGCCCCTGAAGCCGACCGGCTGAAATTTATACTGGCTTCCTACAATGCGGGAATCGGCCGCATCCGCGACTGCCGGACGTTTGCCGAATCGCAGGGGAGAGACCCCGGGAAATGGGACGAAGTCGCCGCCGTCATCCCCCTGATGCGGCATGAAACACATTATTCGGGCGACGCCGTGCGCCTGGGCTATTTCAAAGGCGCCGAAACACTGGCGTATGTACGCAATGTGTGGGAACGCTACGAACATTACCTGAACCTGGTTACGCCGTAACGCTACAGGAACCAAGAACTAAGAGTTAAGAACTAAGAACTAAGAGTTGGCTGGCGCCACTTTAGTTGAAAGTTGAAAGTTATGCGACAAGCGCACAATGGCGTTAGCTCACTTTCAACTTTCAACTTTCAACTCTCAACTGACGCCGTTCGGTGCGCCTGCCGCAATGCTTATTTATTAACTCATTCCTGCCGCATGGTTTTTTCGGGGCTGACGCGCGTGATAAACAGCGCCGGCAGGGCCAGCATCAGCATGATGCCTGCAAAAGCAAAAACAGTGATGGCAAGAATATACGGAACCTCCAGCTGCACGGGCGCCACCGACACAAAATAATTGCCGGGATCAAGCGTAACTATTCCGAAACGGCGTTGCAGCAGGCAAATGCCGATACCCGTTACATTGCCCCACAGCAGTCCTTTCATCAGGATAAATGCCGCGCGGTAAAGGAAAACTTTCTGGATGTTGGCATGCCGCATGCCGAGCGCCTTGAGCAAACCGATCATGCCGGTTTTTTCAAACAGCAGGATCAGCAGGCCGGAAATCATGTTAAACCCGGCGACGACGGTCATCAGCGTGAGGATGACCACTACGTTTAAATCCAGCAGTGACAGCCAGTCGAAGAGATTGGAGAAATAATCGCGAACCGTCAGGACGCGCAGGCGGTTGCCGTCGCCGGTGATGTGGTATGCCGCCAAATCATTTACCTGTTTGGCAACAGTGTCCAGGCGGCTTAATTTGTTCACGAAAATTTCCACGCCGCTTATTTGGTTTTCGCTCCATCCGTTGAGCCGCCGGATGTGCGCCATATCACAAAGGACAACCACCTTGTCCAGCTCTTCCAGCTGGGCGTCGTACAGCCCGGCGACAGTGAACCGGCGCACCCGCGGCGGGTCCTGGATAAAATACATTTCAAAAGCATCGCCCGTTTTCATTTCAAGCAGCGCCGCCAGGCGTTTGGAGAGGACAACGGCATTGGAAACCGCCGTGTCGGACACCGTGAAAATGTCGCCGTCAACCAGCGCCGAACGGAAAAACGTCCAGTCGAAATCGGTGGAAACGCCTTTGAGCATGGCGCCCTGGATGGCGCCGGCAGTTTTGATGATGCCGCCCTTGGTGGCATAGCCCTGCACATGCGTGACGCCGTCAATAGCCAGAATGGAAGGTATAAATGCATCTTCCCGGTTGACGGGCGCGGTTTCAAACGACCGGTTAAAATCATAATGCGTCAAGGTAAGGTGCCCGTTGAACCCGACGGCCTTGCCGGTGATTTCGTTTTTAAACCCGGTCACCACCGCCACCGACACAATCATCACCGCCACGCCCACCGCCACGCTGGCTGTGGCAATGCGCACCATCAGCCGCGAAAGGCGCGTGCCCGAAAGGCGACCGGCTGACATGCGACGCGCTATATATAAATTGGTATTCATTTTTTGCAAATTTAAGCAAAATAAATATGAATGAAATTATGAATTATGAGTTATGAATTATGCGAATCAGCAGTAGGGAAATGACCCGAAGGGTCGGATTTTCATAACCGCAGGTAAGCGCAGCGCAGCCTGCGGACAGCGTGCGCCACCCCGTCCCCGCTGCCTGAAAGGCAGGACTGCGCCGGCGTCTGTCCTGCCTTTCAGGCAGCGGCCACAGGGACGCCCATTCCCCGCAGGTCGTTGACCTGCGGTTATGAAAATAACGCCCTGCGGGCGGCAGTGCATAATTTCTACTGCTGATTCGCATGAGTTATGAGTTATGAGTTGCGCGAAGCGTACAATGGCGCCCATTTGATTTACGGATTTGGCTGACGCCACTGCGCGCTTGTCGCAATCCATAATTCATGCGAATCAGCAGTAGGGAAATGACCCGAAGGGTCGGATTTTCATAACCGCAGGTAAGCGCAGCGCAGCCTGCGGGGAGCGTGCACCACCCCGTCCCCGCTGCCGGAAAGGCAGCACTGCGCCGGCGCACCTGCGTCTATCCTGCCTTTCAGGCAGCGGCCACGTGGACGCACATTCCCCGCAGGTCGTTGACCTGCGGTTATGAAAATAACGCCCTGCGGGCGGCAGTGCATAATTTCTACTGCTGATTCGCATGAGTTATGAGTTATGA
>JAIRYH010000159.1 GCA_031267855.1 Prevotellaceae bacterium | reverse complement strand
GAACTGTCGATCATATACCATCTTTCACGGTCGTTTTGCTGTTTCTGTCCTAAAATTTGATAGATCATGGCGCCGCTTTCGCCTACAGTAAAGCTCCCAAATTCACTAAAGATGTTTGGTTCCGGCACTCCGTTCCGGTTACATATACTCTTTATCTGGGCAATGATTTCTTCCGCCATGTATTCGAAGTCGTAGTCAAATGCCATTGAGTTTTTGATGGGGAAGCCGCCTCCGATGTTCAGGGAATCCAGTTCGGGGCATATTTTTTTGAGGTTGCAGTAGACGCTGACGCACTTGGCCAGTTCGTTCCAGTAGTACGAATTGTCGCGAATGCCGGTATTGATAAAGAAGTGAAGCATCTTCAATGAGAACAGGCTGTCTTTGGCAATTTTATCTTTGTAAAACGATACGATGTCGCTGTAGCGGATGCCCAGCCGGGAGGTATAAAAGTCGAACTTGGGCTCTTCCTCCGCGGCAATGCGGATGCCCAGCTTGCAGGGCCTGGTGACATACTTGTGCAGGAGGTCAAGTTCCAGCATGTTGTCGAGTACCGGGATGGTGTTTTCCCATCCGCTGTTTATCAAGCCTGCAATATTCTCCACATACAGTTCTTTCTTGAATCCGTTGCACACAATGTAGCGGTCTTTTGTAAGCTGCCCCTGTTCGTGGAGCGCTTCAATCAGGTTGACGTCAAAAGCCGACGAGGTTTCGATATGGATGTCGTTGCGGAGCGCTTCTTCGAGCACAAAGGCAAAGTGGGAACTCTTGGTGCAGTAGCAGTACAGGTAATCGCCCTGATAATCGACCTTTGCCATGGCCACGTTAAACATGCGTTTGGCGCGCTGGATCTGCTGGCTTATTTTGGGCAGATAACTTATCCGGAGCGGCGTTCCGTACTGTTCGATGAGCTCCATCAACGGCACATTGTTAAAGTACAGTTCATGATTAACGGTCTTGAACTCCTCTTGCGGAAATTCAAAACTTTGCTCAATTAAGTCGATATATTTATTCTTCATGGTGAAATGTAGTTTGGTTACTTTGTTAAGGAAACAGCAATGTAATTACATCGGATTTCAAAAAATCGACGCAAAAGTACAAAAAAAATCCGGGAATCTGCAAATGGCGGAGGAAAACAAATCATCGTATGCCTTTTGGGCGTCACAATGGAGATATGTTACACCCATCCTGCTGTCGATTCGCGTGCGTCGTAACTCTTTTCCTTTATATAAAAATAAAATCCTACCTTTGTCGAAAATACCACCCCATGATCAACAATGATATTACGACGCTTCTGCTGGTACTCGCCCCTGCCGCCCTGGTAATGGCGAGTTCCTATATGCTTATCCGGCGGATGCTGGATGCCGACCTGCGGCGCAGACAGGCAGAGGTATTGATTCACGCGCGCAGCGAAACGCTAAAAATCCGCCTGACGGCCATCGAACGGCTGGCAGCGCTGATGGAACGGCTGTCGCCGACGGAACTGCTGCTGCGAACCGCACGCTGCGCCGCTACGGCGGAAGAGCTGCAGCTGTTGCTGCTTGATACGATACGCAGCGAAACGGAACAGTACCTGCCCTGCCAGTTATACGTAAGCATGGATACATGGCAATTGATCATGGGCGCACGGAATACCGTCACAGCGCTGATTAACCGGTCGGCCACGGGCGTGCGTCCCGACGAACCGGCTATTCACCTGTCGAAGCAAATACTGACCGACCTGCAATCCCTGCCGGCTGAGCCCGCCGTCGATGCCATTGCCGCGTTGCGCAAGGAAGCGCAACTTTTATTTGCATAACCGGACTTTCTGTTGTAAATTTGTCGCCGGAAATATTATTGAATCCCTAATTTAAAACCACTTTTACCATGATCAGTCGCCGTTTATTACGCGTTAAAGCCTTAAAACTCCTGTTCAGCAATGCGAGTTCCGAAGAACTTTCCATGCCTGCTGTAGAAAACGATTTGCTCACCAGCATTCAAAAAACCTATGACCTCTATCATTTTCTTCTTGCCGCCGCCATTCCGGTGGCCGACCATGCCGAAGAACGGATCAACGTAGGGCTGCAGAAATACCGCCCCTCCTACGAAGAAGCGCACCCCAACAGGAAGCTTGTCCAGAATGAACTGATAGATATTATCCGCCGCAACCACGCCCTGCGGCAGTACAACGAAAAACACTGCCTCTCGTGGGGCGGCGAAAACGCGAATGTTATTTTTGACATCTACAGCCACATGTCCGACAACGAGTATTACAGGGATTACATGAATTCGGAAGACCACTCGTTTGAAGAAGACCGCAAGTTCCTCAGAAAATTCTTCATCCACGAATTTGAAGACAACAGGCTACTGGAAAACATGCTGGAAGAACAAAGCGTCTGGTGGGTAGACGACATCGGCTATGCACTGGGGTCGGTACTGCGGTCGCTGGACAGGTTCGTGCCCGGCCAGTCGCCGGAAGAACCGCTTTCGGAAGCCCGCCGCTCCAGGGACGACGAAGAATTTGCCCTGCGCCTGCTGCGCCACTCGCTGGGGCACTACTTTAAATACTGGAACATGGCCATGCAGTTTGTCCAAAACTGGGAAGCCGACCGTGTGGCAGCCATGGACATGGCGCTTATCGTGCAGGGCTTCTCGGAAGCCGTCGAATTTCCGGAAATCCCCATCAAGGTAACCATCAACGAGCATGTGGAAATAGCGAAATTCTACAGCACGCACAACAGCCACCTTTTCGTCAACGGCGTGCTCGACCGCGTCATCCAAAACGGCATCGCCGAAGGAACCATTCAAAAGGAAGGACGCGGACTGGTACAGGATACGACCATCCATCGCCACTGATCCGTTATTTTTTCCGTAGAAATATTTGGAGGGGGCAGCCGGTAAAATCGAAATGCCGGCGCAGTTTGTTTTCCAGGAACCGTTTGTAATCGTCGCGCACATACTGCGGCAAATTGCAGAAAAATGCAAACGACGGCGACGGCGACGACAGTTGCGTCACATATTTTATCCGCACATATTTCCCCTTGATCGCCGGCGGCGGAAAGCTGTCAATCTCCGGCAGCAGTTTTTCATTGAGCTGCGAAGTGGAAATTTGCCTGCTGCGGTTTGCATGGACTTTTTCCACGGCATCCAGCACGTCAAGCAGGCGCTGCCTCTGCGTTACCGACGTAAAAATAACCGGAACATCCGTAAAAGGCGAAAGACGCTGCATGATGCCGGCCTGAAGCGTTTTCATCGTATTGGTCTCCTTTGCCACCAGGTCCCACTTGTTGACCACAAGCACGCACCCCTTCCTGTTCCGTATGATCAGATTAAAAATACTCAAATCCTGCGCTTCCACCCCCCGCGTAGCGTCAACCATCAGGAGGCACACGTCGGAATGCTCGACGGCGCGGATGGAACGCATGACCGAATAAAACTCAAGATCGTCCATCGCCTTGCTCCGCTTGCGCAGCCCGGCGGTATCCACAATAACAAATTCATGCCCGAACTTGTTATAGTAGGAACTGATGGCGTCGCGCGTAGTGCCGGCTACCGGCGTAACAATGTTGCGCTCCTCGCCCAGCAGCGCATTGGCCAGCGACGACTTCCCCACGTTGGGACGCCCGACAATCGCCAGATGCGGAATGGCTTTTTCTTCGGCACGCTCGCCGGTAACAGGCAAATATTTCAACACCTCATCCAGCAAATCGCCGGAGCCGCTGCCGCTGACGGAGGACACGGCCAGCGGAGCGCCCAGTCCCAGGGCATGAAATTCATGAACGTCGAACAGCTGTATATTATTGTCCACCTTGTTGGCCACCACGATCACCTTCTTGCTGCTGCGGCGGAGGATGCCCGCAATCAGCTGGCACTGGTCGGTGATGCCGGTGGTAACGTCCACCATGAAAAGAATGACGTCGGCTTCGTCGATAGCCAGCAGCGCCTGCTTGCGGATGGCTGTTTCAAACACATCATCGGTATGCACCGCATACCCGCCGGTATCAATAACCGAAAACTCCCGGCCGCTCCACTCGCAACGTCCGTAGTGGCGGTCGCGGGTAACGCCGGCCACCTCGTCGACAATAGCCTGCCGCATGCCCACCAGACGGTTGAACAGCGTTGATTTTCCCACATTCGGGCGCCCCACGATAGCAACAATTCCCATTTGAATTATGAATTATGAATTATGAACTTGAACTTTTAAATCTCTACCGGCCTTGTAAGATATCCGGCGTAGTCGTTTATTTGCGGATGATAATTTTCATCATACAGCAGCGGCGACGAAATAATGTAATCGGCCGTGGCGCGGTTGCACGCCGTGGGGATATTATAGAGGCTGCAAATCCTCAGCAGGGCTTTCACGTCCACATCGTGCGGCTGCGGCTGCATCGGGTCCCAGAGGAAAACGAGCAGGTCGATCTTATTTTCCGCAATCATGGCCCCCAGCTGCTGGTCGCCGCCCAGCGGCCCCGATTTCAGCAATGTAATTTGAACCTGCCCGGCCGCTGCGCCGAGTTTCTTCTGCAGCGCTTCGGCAATCAGCCGCCCGGTAGTGCCGGTACATACCAGGTTAAAGCGCTGCAGCATTTCATAATTAAATTCGACCCATTCGATAATATCGCGCTTGCGGTTATCGTGCGCCACCAGGGCTATTGTTTTTTTCTTCCTGCTCATGCTGCAAAAGTAATGCTTTTTTTCCGACGGGGGAAATATTTCTTTGTGCGACGTGCGATACGCGACATGTGACATGCGATACGCGACTTGCGACAGCTTCCGGTCGCATATCGCATGTCGCACGTCGCACGTCGCATATCGCCTGTCGCCCGTTACCGGATTTATCGTTAACTTTGCAGTGTTTTTAAATTCTGAAATCAATGATACACGTACCCTGTTTTCCGGCGCTTGAGCTGCATTCGCTGCGGGATGTGCCGGCAGAAGCGTTGAAGCCGCTGCCTTCCTATCCCGTTGCCTGCGCCAACTGGAAGGAATACCCCTATGCGCCGTTCGTTACCGTGAAGATGGCCTGCACGCGCACGCACATGCTGCTGTACTACGAAGTGCGGGAAAACAGCATCCGCGCCAGACATGCCCTGCCCAACGAGCCGGTTTATACGGATTCGTGCGTAGAGTTCTTTGTGTCGCCGGACGACAGGCAGACCTACTACAATTTCGAGTTTAACTGCATCGGCACCCCATTGCTGCGGCACAACATAAAGCCCCACGAAGGCCCCCGCGCAACCCCCGCACTGCTGGCCACGATCTTGACCGAAAGTTCCCTGGGCAGCCGGCCCTTTGAACGCATGGACGGCGATTTCACGTGGCAGCTGGCCGTCGCCATTCCGTTCACCTGCTTCTTTGCGCATCCGCCGCGCAGCCGGCGCGGGCAGACACTGTTTGCCAACTGCTACAAATGCGGCGACCGGTTAACGACGCCGCATTACCTCTCGCTGTTTCCCATCCGCACGCCGGCGCCTGACTTCCACGTGCCGGAATCTTTCCGGCCGCTCCTGCTCCTGTAGGCGGCTTCGCCTTGCAGGGTTGAATTTTGAATTTTGAAGGTTGAATGGCTAATTAACGGGCATCAACGAACCTCGTTAACGGACGTTAACGCGCCTCGTTAACGGGC
>JAIRYH010000014.1 GCA_031267855.1 Prevotellaceae bacterium | reverse complement strand
TCCGAAGGCGTGGGGATGAAGGAAGTTTACTTTGTCGTAGCGAATGCCGCAGATACGTCGCAGGTTGTTTCCGACCAAATCTATCTCGACGAATCGGTAACGGTGGACGAGCACGGGCTTACGGCTAAGCTGTATCCGAATCCGCTGGAAACCGACCTGAACGTTATCATTGAAGAAGGGTATTCGGAAACGGTGGACATCACGGTCTATACCACTACGGGCGTTGTGTGCCTGAAGCAGACCGCCGGCGCTCCGCTGTTCCGCCTTGACCTGTCGAAATGTCCTGACGGCGTGCTGCTGGTAAAGCTGTCGAGCGGCAGTAATTATACGGTGAAACGGGTCATTAAACTATAAACACACTAACCAAATGTTAAACGAATAATACGAAATGAACATGAAAACAAATTATATTTTTTTACGGAGCATTTTTACGCTGTGTGTGCTGTTGACGGTAGCAGGTTGTAAAAAAAGTAAGGATGATCCGGATCCGGAACCAACTCCGGTTCCGACTCTTTCGGTAACCCCTTCTATCCTGTCGTTTCCGGGCTTGGGGGGAACCCAGGCACTAACGGTGACAACCGACGCTGCCGACTGGACGGTAGAGACACAGGCAGGCTGGCTGACGATCGTGAAAGCAGGCGCCACAGCGGTGAACGTAACGGCGGGTACCAATACGGAATCCGACCGCAACGCCGTGATACGCTTTGAAGCCGGTGCATCAACGGCTTCGGTAAGCGTGTCGCAGGGCGGGATTTCCGCAACGCAAGCCGACAGCGTGGCGCTGGTGGCCTTGTACAATGCCACTGCCGGCGTTGCCTCATGGACGGTCAAATGGGGGCTGTCCACGCCCATCAGCCAGTGGAAGGGCGTAACGGTAGAAAACGGCAGGGTCGTGGAACTGGCTTTGCCGTCAAATAACCTCTCGGGCGCCCTGCCCTCCGCTTTCGGCAACTTGACCCGGCTGCGCTATCTCGACCTGAGCGGCAACAGTCTTTCGGGCGACATTCCCGCCGTTCTCAATAACCTGACGGAACTCTATTATCTGGATTTGTCGGCAAATCAATTGACCGGCGCGGCTCCCGACTTGACCGCCCTGACGCAGCTCGTGATGCTCGACCTGAGCGGCAATGCCCTGACAGCACTGCCGGTGCTGAACAGCAGTTTGCCGGTACTGGAATATCTGGCGGCAAGCGACAACCGGCTTGCCGGTACATTGCCGGCAGGCTGGGGCGCCTACACGCATTTGACTTATGTGGATGCAAGCAAGAATGAACTGACCGGCAGTATCCCTGCCGAGTGGTCGGCGTTAACGAAGCTGCAGGTTTTCTATCTCTACACAAACAGACTGTCGGACGGTATTCCCGACTATGTTGCATCTTTTGCAGACATGGAATCACTTGCCCTAAACCATAACGACTTTACGATGTCTATCCCTGCCGGTTTGGGCAACCTGCCGAAGCTGGCAGAGCTCTGGCTGGCGCAAAACCGGATGACGGGCGCTATTCCGGCTTCCCTCTCGGGCAACGTGCACTGGGGTGCATGGAAAGATGGCGTCTGTCCGCAGCAGAGCGGTTATGGATTTGATAACTGTACCTCCTCCACCGCCGCCGCACTGTACGTGCAAGCGATGCCCCCGAATCGGGCAGCGGCTTATAAAGCAAAACTGAGAAAGTTAAGAACTAAGAGTTAAGAACTAAGAACTAAGAACTAAGAGTTAAGAACTAAGAACTAAGAACTAAGAACTAAGAACGCCGGCGCCACTTTTTACAGGATGGGACGCCGGCGTTTTTTTTTAGCCACTGTTGTACATTTGCCGCAACGCACGTAGTACAGGGTTGAGGGTTGAAGGTTGCGCGAATCTCAATTCCTGATTCTTTTTTGAAATGCCGCCATAGCCCACGCATGGCGGGTGCGGCGATCTATTTCACACAAATCGTATTGTGCCGCTTCGGCCGCCACCGCATCCACGTCGTTTTCGTAAATGCCGCTCGCCAGCAGTACGCCGCGCGGCTTTAAGCCCATGGCATAGGTTTTCATGTCTTCCATTAAAATGTTGCGGTTGATGTTGGCTAAAATCAAATGGTATTTGTTGCGCTGTATCAATGCCGCGTCGCCCAGCAGCACGCGGATTTTCTGCGCTACGCGGTTGCGCCTGGCATTTTCAAGGGCGCTGTTTTTTGCCTGCAGGTTCACATCAATGGCATCAACAAATTTTTTCGCGCCGCATTTGGCGGCTAATATTGCCAGTATGCCCGTGCCGCAACCCATGTCAAGCACCTGTAAATTTTCCAGCGGTATTTCCAGCAGCGCCTGCAACAGCAGATAGGTAGTGTGATGATGTCCGGTGCCAAACGCCATCTTCGGTTCCATCACGATTTCATAGGCGGTCTTCGGCAAGTTTTTGTGAAAGGGCGCGCGAACCGTGCAAAGTCCGTCGACTACCACCGGCTCAAAGCAGGCTTCCCACTGGGCATTCCAGTTTTGCTCCATGATATGTTCTGTGGCATAAGAAATGCCCGTCTGCTCGCGGTAACTGAAGAAAAGAATTTTCAGCCGCCGCTCATCGTAGTCGTGAACCGGGATGTAGGCATTGAAACCCTCTCCGGTTTCGGCAAAACTTTCATATCCGTTTTCCGCCAGTTCGGCAATCAATATTTCGCGATGCGCTTCCGTGCAGGGATGCAGGGTTATTTTTACCTCAATGTAATTCATGGAGAACAGACGATAGACAAATGGACAAAAGACAAAATGGACAATAGAACACCGACTATTATCCATTATTCTCTAACTTCATTAACTACTCTAACTTCATTAACTTCTCTATTTGTTAATACGACCGGGCAATAGCGATGAACTCGTCGGCAACGAGCGATGCGCCGCCAATCAATCCGCCGGCTACATCGGGTTGGGCAAACAGTTCTTTTGCATTCGAGGGCTTGCAACTCCCGCCGTACAGGATTGCGGTATCTTTTGCCGCATCGCCGAATTTACCCGCCAGCACATTGCGAATATGCGCATGCATTTCCTGTGCCTGCCCTGAAGTTGCCGTTTTCCCGGTTCCTATTGCCCATACCGGCTCGTAAGCAATAATTATTTTTGCAAAATCGGCAGGCGTTAATTTCAAAATCACTTCCTCCAGTTGTTGCCTGACCGTTTCAAAGTGGCGATTGGCTTCGCGTTCTGCCAATACTTCACCCACGCAAAAAATAGGACACAGACCGGCAGCCAGCGCCTGTTGCACTTTCTTGAATAAAATCCCATTGGTTTCGCCATAGTACTCGCGGCGTTCCGAATGACCGATAATACAATACTCCACGTCAATCGAAGCCAGCATTTTTGCCGATACTTCACCGGTGTAAGCGCCTTTTTCTTCCGCAGCACAATTTTGTGCCGCCACTCCGATACCCGCGTCCCGCAATGGTCCCGTGAGGCAACAAAGGTGCGTAAACGGCGGCGCTACAATGAGCAATACATCGCCGGGCGTTTCATTTTTCTTTGCGGCAATAGCCTTTGCCAACGTTTCCCCTTCCTGATAGGTGGTGTTCATTTTCCAGTTTCCCGCTACAATTTTCTTCTGCATAATGTTTCTGTTTTTTATTTTTTTATGCGCAAATGTACGAAAAAAATATGTATCTTTGCACCTGCTTTTATGAAAAAACCTACACAAAAATACGTAATACTATTTTCGGCGCTTGCGTTACTGTCCCTTGTCCTGTTCTTTGCCGATATTTTTTTAGGATCGGTGAGTATTCCCGCAAAAGAAGTGTGGATGGCTTTAAGCAGTGGCGCAAATCCGGATACAGCCACCGGGCAAATTATTCTATATTTCAGGATTCCGAAAGCCATCGTAGCAGCGTTGGTAGGGATGGCCTTAGCCGTAAGCGGGCTGCAAATGCAAACGGTTTTTCGCAATCCGTTAGCCGACCCTTATGTGCTGGGCATTAGTTCCGGCGCGGGTTTGGGCGTGGCGCTGTTCGTACTTGGGACGGGCTCGCTGGCAATATCAGGCGTCCTGCTTTGGCTGAAAGACTTCGGTGTGGCGGCGGCAGGATGGACGGGCGCCATGATGATACTGGGATGCATCCTGTCGGCTTCGATACGCCTGCGCAATAGCATGACCATTTTAATCTTCGGAATCATGATTGGCGGCGCCGCTTCGGCAATAGTGGGTATTTTACAATACTTCAGCTCTGCCTCCGCCCTGAAAACATATGTAGTGTGGACAATGGGAAGTTTCAGTAATGTATCGCCGCAGCAATTGTCGTTACTGCTAATCGCCGTATCTGCCGGATTACTGCTGGCGATTTTTTCTACAAAAAACCTGAATGCCCTGCTGCCCGGCGACACATACGCCCAAAGCATCGGCATGAATGTGCGCCGCGCCCGTGCCGTTATCTTCATCAGCGCAGGACTGCTCGCCGGCACGGCTACCGCCTTTTGCGGCCCTATCGGTTTTATAGGGATAGCCGTCCCGCATGTGGCACGCATGACATTCCGCAATGCCAACCACAATATTTTGATTCCCGCCTCCATTTTGATGGGTACGTGCACAATGCTCCTGTGCGATGTGATCTCGCAACTGCCCGGAACCGGCACTGTTTTGCCGATTAACACCGTAACAGCCCTCATGGGCATTCCTGTGGTTATGACTATTATTTTCCGCCACCAGCGTAGTTACTGATGAAAAAAACAATTGACATACAAAAGTTGATGATAGGCTACCGGCGGCGTTCGAGCGGCTACAACGGTTCTATTTCCCGCTACATGTTTCTTTCGACCGAAAGCAATGAACTGTTGGCATTGGTCGGTTTGAACGGCGCCGGCAAGAGTACGCTGCTGCGCACCCTTGCCGGTCTGCAAAAACCGATTGAAGGAAAAATAATGCTGTGCGAAAAGCCGCTCTCGGACTATTCGCGTAACGAACTGGCAAAAACCATCAGCTTCGTATCAACCGAAACGATTGCCGTTCCCTACTTGAAAGTATTTGATTTGGCAGCTATGGGACGCTATCCCTATACCGGCAGGATGGGACGTTTGAGCGAAGAAGACAAATATCACGTGCTGGATGCACTGGAACTTGTCGGCTTGCGCGCAATGGCATGGCGCAATGTAAATACCCTGAGCGACGGAGAGCGCCAGCGGGTAATGATTGCCCGTACTTTGGTGCAGGATACCCCTGTCGTACTCTTCGATGAACCTACCGCCTACCTTGACCTGCCTAATAAATATGAAACACTGTCGTTGCTGCGGCGCCTGGCGCACAACCAGAATAAGACGATTATTTATTCGACGCACGACATTTCACTCGCCACCCGCACCGCCGATAAATTATGGTTGATCTCTTCGGCTACCGTCTATGAAGGCGCGCCGGAAGATTACGACATCCAACGGGCAATTAAGGAATTATTCAACGGAACGCATTTAGCGTACAACGCATTTACCGGCGACATCAGACCTGAAGACATGTCCTATGGCGAAGTAGCCGTGTACACAAAAAACGACCCCCAGCAAATACGGCATGCCTTAGCGCGGTGGGGCTACGGTTGCCTGTTGAATCCCCACGTTCCGCGCGAAAATATTCCAAAAATCACACTGCAGATAAAAAAGGCGGAAACCTCCATCACCTACTGCTTTGCCGGAGAAGAACACCGGTTCGCTTCGTTCTATGACCTGGGCAGGCACATCGTCATGCATCCGCCGACGATACCGGCGGGTTGATTAAATTAGCCTGCCCGAATATCCAAACATGGACAATGAAAGAAACCGGGACAAAAAATGCGGGAGCATTTTATAAATCCCCCCCGCCACACTGTCTATTTATCGAATCCCAGTAAAAAGAAAAGCGGAATGACTGCAAAACCGAGGGCGATGAGGGTCGCATAAAGTTTGGCAATAACCTTAAGGCGCGGCAGCCATTTTTTATTATTCAGCCCCGTTGTTTGAAACGCGCTCCAGAAGCCGTGTGTAAGATGGAACCACAATGCCCCGATCCATACAAGATAAATGGCGGCATACAGCGGGTCGCGGAATAATCCGGTAACCAGTTCATACGGATTATCCGCCGCCACACCGCCGATGAAATGCTGCAGCTGCATTTTAGCCCAGAAATGATAAAGGTGCATCCCCAGAAAACCCAGCACAACGGCGCCCAATACAAACATATTGCGCGCCGCCCACGACGACGCTTTTCCCCGGTTTCCCTCCGCATAGCGTTCGCTGCCGCGTGCGCACCGGTTGGTAATCGTCAGGAAAGAGGCATAAAATATATGCACCGCAAAACCCAGCGCCAGCACCGGCACCATGATTTGTATCACGATATTGGTGTCCATGAAATGACATACGGCATTGTAATGCTCGGCGCCGAAAAGCGAAACAAGGTTTGCGCCAAGGTGCACGACCAAAAACACCATTAAAAAGAAACCGCTAATGCTCATGATGAGCTTTTTTCCAATAGAAGAGGTGAAAAAATTTGCCATATTTAAAAAATCACTTGAAAATTGTCTGCAAATATAGTCGAAATTTTTCACACTTCCGCAGGAAAATGTTTTAGAAGTTAAAAATTACCTGCATCCCTCACGATATTTCTACTATAAATTTTGTATGAAATTTTTATTTGCCGGGATATAAATTAAAAATTTTCATGTATATTTGCGGGAAATAGTAAAAGCATGAAAGTAAAATACAATAAAGATCGGAACATACGTTCTGCTTCCTTTGGCAATACTGCCGCACGCCTCCAAACAAACCCCGGATCCGGCGGAAGATGAAGCGGCACAACATCCCTTAGCTAATGAATCACATCAACACACTATAAAGACTATGGCACTAATGAATTTTGGCGGGACAGACGAAAAGGTCGTTACCCGCGAAGAGTTTCCCTTGGCACGGGCAAGGGATTTTTTGAAAAATGAAACGATAGCCGTTCTCGGCTACGGAGTGCAGGGTCCCGGGCAATCGCTGAACCTGCGCGACAACGGCTTTAACGTGATTGTCGGGCAACGCAAAGGCGGCAAAACATGGGACAAAGCCGTTGCCGACGGCTGGGTGCCGGACAGCACGCTTTTCGATATCGAAGAAGCGGCGGCAAAAGGAACCATCGTGCAGTACCTCCTCTCCGACGCCGCCCAGATTGAAGTATGGCCGCGCATCAAACCGCACCTCACCGCCGGAAAAGCCCTCTACTTCTCGCATGGCTTCGGCATCACCTACAGGGAACGGACGGGCATCGTTCCGCCTCCCGGCATTGACGTTATCCTGGTGGCGCCGAAAGGCTCGGGCACGTCACTGCGCCGGATGTTCCTGGAAGGACGCGGCCTGAACTCCAGCTATGCCGTATTTCAGGACGCCACCGGAAAAGCCCGCGACCGCGTGATGGCGCTGGGCATCGGTGTCGGTTCCGGCTATTTATTCGAAACCGATTTCAGGCGCGAAGTCTTCTCCGACCTCACCGGCGAGCGCGGCACGCTGATGGGCGCCATTCAGGGCATCCTGCTGGCGCAATACGAAGTCCTGCGCGAAAACGGGCACACGCCCTCCGAAGCCTTCAACGAAACGGTGGAAGAATTGACCCAGTCGCTGATGCCGCTCTTTGCCGAAAAAGGCATGGACTGGATGTATGCCAACTGCTCCACCACCGCCCAGCGCGGCGCGCTCGACTGGATGGGACACTTCCGCGACGCCGCCAGGCCGGTATTCCAGAAACTTTACCGCGAAGTAGCCAGCGGCAACGAAGCGCAACGTTCCATCGACACGAACGCCAAACCCGACTACCGCGAAAAACTGGAAGCCGAGCTGGCAGAACTCCGCAACAGCGAAATGTGGCGCACCGGCGCGGCAGTACGCAAGCTCCGCCCGGAAAACAATTGAACATTGCCGCCCCGATTAAGCACTGCGACATGCGCACCATGGCGCCGGCCAACTTTTAGTTCTTCACTTTTCACTTTTCTTTGAATATGGGGTAGCATTTTTCACAAATCCTGTACGGCAGGGTGTGAAATTCGAGGTG
>JAIRYH010000145.1 GCA_031267855.1 Prevotellaceae bacterium | reverse complement strand
CGGGCGACTGCCTGGTGGTGACGGCGCTGTGCCCCGTCCACAGCAGCGCTAAAAGAAAGAAAATCGTTTTCATAAAAATATTTTTTTAAATTTGTTTCCTAAAAACCATTATGCCGCACTATAATTTTTTAATCGTGCAACTGATTATTTCGATGGCGGCATAATGGCTGTATCATAAGTTTGTCCTTTGTCCTTTGTCTTTTGTCCTTTGTTGGCCTTTCACTTTTCACTTTTATCTTTTCACTTTTCATGTAGAGACGCGGCGCGCCGCGTCTCTACTTTCAGCTTTTCACTTTTCACTTTTTGCGGCTCCTGGGGACTGTTTCGCTAACATTATCCACCCAAACACAAACACGTTACAAAACAGTCCCCCGGCCGCAGATTTTTTACATCCGGCAACTTTTATTCGGCAAAGTCTTATTTCGGGAAGATGGCTTCAGGTTATAAAAAGCGAAACGTAAACTTTGCTTATGATTTCTGAGGTTCACGAATACCCAAATCAACTATAAGCAAAAATTCACGTTTCTCTCGTGTAGTTTTGCTTTTATTCAGTTGATTTGAAATTTTCGTGATTTCAGAAATCGAATAAAAGCGCACAAAATGTTAAAAGATCGTATATCGGCTGCAAAGGTAATAAGAATTTTTAAAATGCAAAAAAATGATGCGGTGATGGGATGATGGGGTGATGCCGCCACAGCCAAATCTGTAAATCCGTAAATCTGTAAATCCTGTTAAATAGTTTTTTTTGTATCTTTGTCAGCGAAAAGAAGGGATGTATATGTCAAAAATTATAAGAATCCGCAGGGGGCTTGATATATCGCTGAAGGGGACGGCGGAAAAGGTACTTTCCAAAACGGCGCCGGTGGCGGATTATGCCTTGAAGCCGGCCGACTTTCCGCACCTGGTTCCCGGGCTGGCGGTGCGCGAAGGCGATGAAGTTCTTGCCGGCACGCCTTTATTTGTCGACAAGTACCGTCCCGAAGTACGTTATGTATCGCCGGTGAGCGGCACGGTGAGCGCCATCGTGCGCGGCGACAAGCGCCGGCTGCTCGAAGTGGTGGTCACGCCTGCCGGAGAACAGCAATATGTCCGGCATCCCGTGGCAGACCTGGCGGCCTGCACCCGCGAGCAGGTGGTGGCGCTGATGCTGGAAAGCGGGGCATGGCCCTTCCTGAAGCAGCGTCCGTTTGGCGTGGTAGCCCATCCTGCCGATACGCCGAAGGCCATTTTTATTTCCGGCTTCGACAGCGCGCCGCTGGCTCCCGACATTGATTATGTATTGACCGGCGAAGGCGTTGCCTTTCAAAAAGGCATTGACGTGCTGCGCAAACTGTGTGACAGAATCTGCCTCGGACTGAACGACCGGCTGGCGGCAATCAGCATTTTCCGCAAGACGCAGGGCGTGGAGACAAATACTTTCATCGGGCCGCATCCCGCCGGCAACGTGGGCATCCAGATTCACCACGTCAGCCCGCTGAATAAGGGCGAAAAAGTGTGGACCATCGACCCGCAGCATATTGTATCGCTGGGGCGCCTGTTCCTGAAGGGCGTTTACGATGTGTCGAAAGTCATTGCCCTGGTGGGTTCCGAAGTGAAAAAACCCCGCTACTACCGTATGATTGCCGGCGCTTCGGTGTCGTGCGTGGACGAGCATATCATAACAGCAAACCGCCCCCGCTACATCAGCGGCAACGTGCTGACCGGCGCCAATGTCGGCGAAAACGGCCATCTGGGCTTTTATGACAGCCTGCTGACCGTTATCCCGGAAGGCTGCAGGTACGAATTCCTCGGATGGCTCAATCCGTTGCGGCTGCACCGCTACAGCATTTCGCGGAGTTATCTTTCATGGATCTTCCCCCGGAAAGAATATACGCTGGACACCAATATCAACGGCGGCGTGCGTGCCTTTGTGCTCAACGGCGAATACGAAAAAGTGCTGCCGATGGATATCTATCCGGTTTACCTGCTGAAGGCAATTCTGGCGTCCGACATTGATAAAATGGAACAGCTGGGCATTTACGAAGTGCTGGAAGAAGACCTTGCCCTGTGCGAGTTTGTGTGCACTTCAAAAATCCCCGTACAACAAATTCTGCGGCAGGGCATCAGGGAAATTTATGAGGAAACAGGTTCCCGCTCACATTAACAACATCAGCACCCCAAAAGCATGGACATTTTGCGCAAGATTATCAATAAAATTAAGCCGGCGTTTGAAAGAGGAGGGAAATTCGGCTTCCTGCATGCGACATTCGAGGCATTTGAATCGTTTGTTTTTGTACCGGATACCACCTCCAAATCGGGCGTGCACATCCACGACTGCAATGATTTGAAGCGCACGATGACCACCGTGCTTGTGGCGCTGTTTCCCGCACTGCTGTTCGGCATGTGGAATATCGGCTATCAGCGGAACCTGGCATTCGGCGACCTGCCGGCCTTTTGGGACATGTTTACTTTCGGCTTCCTGAAAGTGCTCCCGATTATCGTCGTGTCCTACGTGGTCGGGCTGGGCATTGAATTTTCGGTGGCGCAGGTACGCAAACACGAGGTTAACGAAGGCTTCCTGGTAACCGGCATGCTGATTCCGCTCATCATGCCGGTCGATTGCCCCCTCTGGATGATCGGACTGGCTACGGCTTTTGCGGTCGTCATCGGGAAAGAAATATTCGGCGGCACGGGAATGAATATTTTCAATCCCGCTCTGCTGGCGCGGGCTTTTATATTTTTCGCATATCCGTCGCACATCTCCGGCGGCACGGTGTGGGTTGCCGGCATGAAAGACAGTCCGGCAATCGATGCCGTCAGCGGCGCAACGCCCCTGGCGCACGCCGCCGCCGGCGAAATAGACGCGCTGCCCTCGGCGTATGACCTGTTCTTCGGCTTCATCCCCGGATCTATCGGCGAAACCTCTACGCTGGCCGTTTTGATCGGCGCGGTCATCCTGATTTATACCGGCACGGCCAGCTGGAAAATCATGCTGTCGTGCACGGGCGGCGCGCTGGCCACAGGCCTGGTGCTGAATATCGTCAACGCCAATGCCTGCATGAGCCTTTCCCCCTTCTATCACCTGCTGATGGGCGGCTTTGCGTTCGGCACGGTGTTCATGGCGACCGACCCGGTTACCGGAGCGCAAACCGCCGCCGGGAAATGGATTTACGGGTTTTTAATCGGCATGTTCACAATACTCATCCGCGTGTTCAACCAGGGCTACCCCGAAGGCATGATGCTGTCCATTTTATTTATGAACGCTTTTGCCCCGCTGATCGACCACTATGTGGTTGCCGCCAATATCCGCAGGCGCATGAAAAGGAAATTACAGACGAATACGGCGCAATAGCTGCCGCCTGACACACATAAAGAATCTGACGCAATGAACAAAAACAGCAATACGTACACGTTCCT
The DNA here is from genome assembly GCA_031267855.1 of Prevotellaceae bacterium. The sequence continues at coordinate 947 of JAIRYH010000145.1, read as the reverse complement.
GTATGCCGCGGCGCTCGTAGCGGTTGTCGCCACGGCGCTGTCGCTGACGGCGACGGGGCTGAAAAGCCGCCAGCAAAAAAATATTGAAGTCGAAAAAAAGGAAAACATCCTGCTGTCGGTCAATAAAGCGAAGGCCGTCGACAGCGTGCCCGACAGGAACGGATATGTGGAAGACCTGTATGAACGGTACATCGTCGAAGCATACCTCGTGGACGCCGGGGGCAACAGGAAAGAAGGCGATGCGTTCACGGCGGACATGAAGGCAATGTACGACATCATTAAAAAAATCAACGGCGGCGGCATTACCGACGAAGAAAGGGCCGGCCTGCGGCGCCGGCTGCTGCTGCCGGTATTTGTGTGCCGGAACGACGACGGCGCCCTGAAATATATTGTGCCGGTGTATGGACTGGGCTTGTGGGGCGCCATTTGGGGCTACGTGTCGCTGGACGACGACTTCGACACCATCTGCGGCGCCATTTTCGACCACAAGAGCGAAACGCCGGGACTGGGCGCGGAGATTGCCCTCCCGAAATTCTTCAACCAGTTTGCAGGAAAACAGCTTTTCGAAAACGGGCAGTTTACGTCCATCCGCATCGTGAAGGGCGGCGCGCCCGCCGGCGACCGCCACGGCGTCGATGCCATCTCCGGCGGAACCATCACCAGCCGCGGCGTGGAGGAAATGCTGAAAAACTGTTTGACCGAATACAGGCCGTTTTTTGAACAGCAGAAAAAAAACGCCGTAACGCACACCCGACCGAGTGTAAGGGTCACACCCGACCGAGTGTGAGGGTCGCACCCGGCCGGGTGTGAGGGTCGCACCCGACCGGGTGTGAGGGTTGCACCCGACCGGGTGTGAGGCGAGGCACAACGGAAGATGATCTCAAAGCACAAATAATAATAATATTTAAACACCAAACGGAACCACATAACCTCAAAAATGAAACAGG
>JAIRYH010000141.1 GCA_031267855.1 Prevotellaceae bacterium | reverse complement strand
CTATCATGCCGACCTGGCACTGGTGCATCCCGACAGGGAATGGTGCATCACGGATGCCACCGTGCTGTCAAAATGCGGATGGACGCCCTATGCCGGCGCCACCGTACACGCACGGGTGACGCACACTTTTGTCAACGGGGAACCGGCGTTCGCCAGCGGAGCCGTCAACGATACGGTGAAAGGGCAACGACTGTTATTTTACGGCAGGCAATAGAGAATATTAACCTTTTTAACGCTTCAACCCATGCGGAAAATCATACAATCCTATGCATCCATCATCATGGCCATGTTTTTCTTCGGCCTGTCGTTCGTGTGGTCGGAACGGCTGTTGACCTTCCAGCATTTTCCGCCGCAGAGCCTGACGCTGTTCCGGCTGTTTTTCTCCGCCCTGTTTTTAGCGGCGTTTTTATTTGCCGCCAAACGTTTCCAGCTGCCCAGGCTCCGGGATATAAAATGGTTCCTCCTGCTGGCGCTGTTCGAGCCGTTCATTTATTTTATCGGTGAAACCAACGGGCTGCGCATTACGCAGTCGCCGTCGCTGGGGTCTATTATCATCGCCACCATCCCGCTGTTTACCATGATCGCCTGCTTCGTTGTGTACGGGGAACGCTCCACGTGGCTCAATATTGCCGGCATGCTGGTCACGCTGCCGGGCGTGGCGCTGGTGATGTTTAACCGGGATTTAACCCTGCAGGTGCCGCTTTCGGGCATTCTTTTATTTTTTATGGCGGCTGTTTCTACGGCGGGCTACGCCCTGGTTGTACGGAAACTTTCGGACTATTCTCCCTTTACCATCGTAACGTTCCAGAGTTTTATCGGCGCCCTTTATTTCCTGCCGCTGGCGCTGGGTTTCGAAGGGCCGGCGCTGGCGGCCGTCCGGTGGAATTTCGACGTGCTGTATCCGCTTGCCATGCTGACGGTGTTCGTTTCGGCGCTGGCATTTGTATGTTTCGTTCATTCCGTAAAACTGATCGGCGTTTCGCGTTCCAACATGTTTACGGCGTTTGTGCCGGTGGTGGCCACCATCACCGTTGTGCTGACCGGTCGCGAAATCATGGCATGGCATCAGGTAGCAGGCATGGCGGTGGTCATTGCCGGCGTGGTGCTGTCGCAGTATACGCCAGACAGTAGCCGCAAGCCGTGAACATTTACGCCGTCCTTACGGTTGCAGGGGCAGCATCCGAAAACGAACGCCGGCGCTTCTTTTCCGTGCCGGCGTTTTCATTCCCGTATTTCTTCCGCGCTTGATTTTAAGTGGAAAATTCCTTCAGGCGTTCCGCGTTTTCGGCTACCTGCAGCTGGTCGATGACCTCCTGAATATCGCCGTCCATGAAGACCGGCAGATTATACATCGTGTAGTTGATGCGGTGGTCGGTGACGCGGCTTTGCGGGTAGTTGTACGTGCGGATTTTTGCCGAACGGTCGCCGGTCGATACCATTGTCTTGCGTTTGTTAGAAATCTCGTTCAGGTATTTTTCGTATTCCATGTTATAAAGGCGTGTGCGCAATTCCGCCAGGGCCTTGTCGAAGTTTTTCAACTGCGATTTTTCATCCTGGCACTGCACTACAATGCCGGTCGGGATATGCGTCAAGCGGATGGCGGAGTAGGTGGTATTGACCGACTGCCCGCCGGGACCCGAAGAACAAAAGGTATCCTTGCGGATGTCGTTCATGTTTAATTCGACATCGAACTCGTCGGCTTCGGGCAGAACGGCTACCGAAGCGGCGGAGGTGTGTACGCGTCCCTGCGTTTCGGTTTGCGGCACGCGCTGCACGCGGTGCACGCCGCTTTCATATTTCATCACGCCATACACGCCGTTGCCCCTGACTTCGCAAATAATTTCCTTGAAGCCGCCTACCGTACCTTCGGAGCTGCTGTTTACTTCGATTTTCCAGCCCCTCTTTTCTGCAAATTTTGCATACATGCGGAAAAGCTCGCCCGCAAAAATCGACGCCTCGTCGCCGCCTGTGCCGGCGCGGATTTCCAGGATGGCGTTTTTGCCGTCCTGCGGGTCGGCAGGAATCAGCAGCAGTTTTATTTTTTCTTCTATCTGTGGGATGGATGCTTCCAGCGAGTCTACTTCTTCTTTCGCCATCTCGCGCAGTTCCGCATCTTTTTCGGTAGCAAGAATGGTCTTCGCGCTTGCCAGATCGTTTAATGACTTTTTATAGACGGACATTATCGCCACTATCGGCTCCAGCTCGCGGTATTCCTTGTTCAGCGATACATAGCGCTTCATATCGGACAACGCATCCGGCTCACCCAGCTGCATCCCGACGGTTTCAAACTTCCGGGACAAGCCTTCCAGTTTGTCCAAAATGGTATTTTCGCTCATGGTATGATTTAAATTTTGTGCAAAAGTACATAAAATTGTTGATTTAAGCTGTAACCGGCTGTGATGACAAAACAATTTTGAAGGTTGAATTTTGAAGGTTGAATGGCTTACGCCGGTGCGCGCCTGCCGACATATTGCCAATTTTGAAGGTTGAATTTTGAATTTTGAATGGCTTACGCTATTGTGCGCCTGCCGCAACTTTTCACTTTTCACTCTTCACTTTTCACTTACAAAAATAAGTAGTATCTTTGCAACCGTTAAATCAATTAAAAAAGCCATATATCATGAATTACTGTTCAAAATGCGGTTCTGAAAACCACGACGACGCCCGCTATTGTGTGCGTTGCGGCAATCCGCTTAATGCATCGAAAAATACAGTTGCCACCCCGTCGGATGATCCAAACAGGGCATCCATGCCGGACACTTATTTGTGGCAATCCATCGTGGTAACTCTTTTGTGCTGCCTGCCGCTGGGCATACCGGCAATCGTATATGCCACGCAGGTGGAAAAATATTTTTTCAGAGGCGACATAGCCGCTGCGCTGCGTGCCTCCCGCATGGCAAAAAATTTCTGCATCGGGGCGCTGGTAACAGGCTTGATTGGCGTAGTATTTTACACCATCTATATCGCGTTTTTGGGCGGACTCGCTTTTTGGGCTGCCTCCTGATTAATGCGGCACATCACACAGTGGAAACGCAAAACCATCCTTGCCGTTGCCGTCATGGCGGCGGCAAGTGTTTATTATACCTTTAACCCGGCCACTACGGTCTATTTTCCACCCTGCCCGGTTTACAAACTCACCGGTTTCCGGTGCCCGGGATGTGGCTCGCAGCGGGCTATCCACAGTTTACTGCATGGCGATTTCGGGCAGGCATTTTCGGACAATCCACTGGTGCCGCCGGCATTATTGCTGGTCGCATTGCTCGTTTACCTGGAACATTTCGGCGGGAAAAACCGGTTCCCGCGCCTGCACCGCTTCCTGTCCGGTTCAAAATTTATAGGAACATTAGCCGCGGCAATCATATTATTCGGCATCGGGCGAAATATCCTGTAGAAAGTGCCGTATCTCTGCTGCGCCCTTGCGTTTATTTTAAAAAAGCCTGTCACTGATGCAACGCTGCACCGTCCGTCGTTCAGGCAAAACGCTGTCCGTATCCGGGGTTAAGATACGTCCGTATCTAAGGTTAAGATACGTCCGTATCT
>JAIRYH010000104.1 GCA_031267855.1 Prevotellaceae bacterium | reverse complement strand
TGGGCGCCGACCTGTACGAAAGCTACTGCGGATCTATTCTCGCTACTGCCGCCCTGGGGGCAGCGGCATTTATGATTTCTCCCGAATTACAGCTGAAAGCCGTTTTTGCACCGATGTTGATTGCTGCCGTCGGCATAGTACTGTCTATTATAGGTATATTTTTAGTGCGCACCAAAGAAGGAGCGAACATGAAACAACTGCTCGGCGCGCTGGGCAAGGGCGTAAACGCAAGCTCCGTGCTGATTGCCGCCGCTACTTTCGGCATCCTTTATATACTGGGTATTGAAAACTGGGTGGGACTGTCCCTGTCGGTTATCAGCGGATTGATCGCCGGCATCATTATCGGACAAACAACGGAGTACTACACATCCCACTCCTATAAACCGACGCAGCGCATTGCCAAAAGTGCGGAAACCGGTCCGGCAACCGTGATTATTTCCGGCATCGGCACAGGCATGATCTCAACGGCAATTCCCGTCATAACGATTGGCGCGGCCATTATTATGGCATACCTGTTTGCTATTGACTTCGACATGGAGAATATGATGTCGGCGAAAAACCTGAGTGTGGGACTGTACGGGATAGGCATTGCCGCCGTAGGCATGCTCTCGACACTGGGCATCACATTAGCCACCGACGCTTACGGCCCTATTGCCGACAACGCCGGCGGCAATGCCGAAATGAGCGGACTGGATAAAGAAGTACGCAAGCGCACCGACGCGCTGGATGCACTCGGCAATACCACCGCCGCCACCGGCAAGGGATTTGCCATAGGCTCTGCCGCCTTGACCGCTTTGGCGCTGCTGGCGTCATATATCGAAGAAATAAAAATAGGAATAGGACGGCTCGAAACGCAGGCAGCCGATTTTTTTAACGCTACCGGCAAGTTAATAAAAGATGCTACCATTCCCGATTTTATGGCATATTTTCAAATAAATTTGATGAATCCGAAAGTCCTTGTCGGCATGTTTATCGGCTCCATGGTGGCATTCCTTTTCTGCGGACTGACGATGAATGCCGTGGGACGCGCTGCGCAAAGCATGGTTGAAGAAGTGCGCCGCCAGTTCCGTGAAATTAAGGGTATCCTTACCGGCGCCGCCACGCCCGATTATGCGCGTTGCGTCGCTATTTCAACCAAAGGCGCACAACGCGAAATGCTTTTCCCGTCGTTGCTCGCCATCGTCATTCCGGTGCTGACGGGATTGATTTTCGGCGTAGCCGGCGTGATGGGCCTGCTTGTGGGCGGATTGGCCGCCGGGTTTGTGCTGGCGGTGTTTATGGCAAATGCCGGCGGCGCATGGGATAATGCAAAAAAATATATAGAAGAAGGTAATCTGGGCGGTAAAGGTTCGGATAACCATAAAGCCACTGTCGTAGGCGACACTGTGGGCGACCCGTTCAAAGACACATCCGGCCCTTCACTCAATATTTTAATTAAGTTAATGAGCATGGTTTCTATTGTAATGGCGGGTTTGACCGTCGCCTTTAGTATTTTGTAGCGAACTTGTTTATTTGTAACCATTCCCTTTCCGTCTCCTTCCAAAGGGAATTTATTGTCATTCTGTTATGCGGTAAAAATGTTTTAAAGCGCTTATTTCGTTTTGCTCAAGGGTTTATTTTCGTAAATTTGTATTATTGTTATCCTAATAACTCCTGATTATGGCACGTCATAATTTAAACATACTGACTTTAAAAAATGCGGAACAAGATGTTCCGAACGGCATAAACAATTTTATCGTTTCCGGACCGGGCAAGCTCCCATACGATTTCTCGCCGGACTACCCTTATTTCTTCGAGGGCATTGTGCTGGGCTTATGCATCAAGGGGGAGGCAACCATTCGTATCCATTTCAAGGAACATAAAATAACGAAAAATACTACGCTGGCGATTCTTCCCATGCAAATTTTCAAAATCGTAGATAAATCGGATGACCTTATTTTGGAATGTCTGTTCTTCACTTTCGATTTCTTTGTGGGGCTGGTGCTGCCGACGGACTATAAAGTCCTTTTCAATATTTCCAAAAAACCCTGCCTGACCGTGTCGGACGAAGTAGCGCTCAATTTATTGAATTACCATAATTTTATTGTACGGCAATACCATCTTACCAATAAAGCCTTCCGTACGCAAATTATACGCGGGCTGCTCTATTCGCTCCTGCTGGAAACCGTATCTTTATACAAAAAGGAAAATGAAGCCAACAAGGATTCTTTATCAATGACCCGGCAGGAAGAAATAACCGCCAAATTTTTCGAGCTGCTGATGGCAAATTACAGGGAAGAAAGAAACGTTTCGTTCTATGCCGATAAACTGTGCTTTACCAACAAATACCTTTCATCTATTATCAAGGAAGTAACCGGTTCGCCCATTTCAAGATGGATTGACGAATTTGTAATAACGGCTATCAAAATCCGGTTGAAAACAACCAATATGTCCGTGCTGCAAATCTCGGAAGAATTTAATTTCCCCAACCCTTCGTTCTTCGGGCAGTTTTTCAAGCGATACACGGGCACTACGCCCAATAAATTCAAGAATGAGTAATAAGGAAAGCCTGGTATACCGGATTATTCCTGATTTCATCCAGCGATTTAACGGTTAATCCGGCTACTTCCATGTGTCTTATCAATTGTGGTTCGGAATGGTTCAGATACACCTGCTCTACCCTGTGTGTCATCAGCCACAATAGCAAATACTCTACGTTGGTCAATAATAACTTGTCTATGCCGATAGCCTTAATCAGCCGGTCGTGCACGTCGAACAGCAAGACCTCACTTATGCTGACATGTTGAAATGCCTCGAAATTCAGGCAACCAAGGAATATGGCGATTCTCATAATGCTTGCAAAGGTCGTGATATTTTATAACTAAAACTGTTGGTATTTCCCAAAAATATGTTCAGTATATCTGCTCTATGAGGGCCTGCAGCATCTGCAGGGGCTACGGGTAGCAAAACGTGCGCCGGCGCGCCCGGTTTTCATTCTTTATTTTGGATATGTTTGCCCCGGTTTTCTGCAGCCTGTGTGCTGCTGTTTGCAGTGTCCGTATCAGGACAGGCGCATTCTTTTCTGCCGGCGCCGCCATTCGCCGATCCACAGCACAATGGAGGTAGCGCCGATAATCGCCAGCCAGTCGCGGAGGAGCAGGGGTGTGGTACGGAAAATTTCGCCGCCCCATTGCACAATGACCACTTGCAGTACGAATATCAATGAGGCAATGGTGATAAACGGCTTGCTGTTTTTCAGGTTGCCGAATGCGGAAGTCGTTACGCCCACACAACGGGCATTAAACAGATTCCAGAATTGCAGCAGCACGAATGTGGTGAAAAATACCGACTGTTCGTAGAGGGTAAGTTCGTGCCCGGTGTGACGGAAATAGCCCAGCAGTCCCAGCAGGACGGCAAGGAAAATGCCGGCTTGCGAAAAAATAGCTGCCGCCATCGGCCGGGTGATGATAAAGTCCGACGTGCGGCGCGGCGGGCGGCTCATCAGGCTGTTGTCGGGCGGTTCGGTAGCAAGGGCGAGCGCGGCAAAGGTATCCATAATGATATTTACCCACAGCATTTGCGTTACGGTCAACGGCAGTTGCACGCCGATAAACGGCCCTATGAAAGCGACCAGCAGGGCAAGCACGTTGATGGTTAGCTGGAACTGTACGAACCGCTGAATATTGCGGTAGAGCGACCGCCCCCAGCGTACGGCATTGACAATGCTGTTGAACGAGTCGTCCAGCAGGATAATATCGCTGGCGTTTTTGGCTACCGACGTGCCGGAGCCCATCGCCAGCCCGACATTGGCGTAGTTGAGCGCCGGGGCGTCGTTGGTGCCGTCGCCGGTAACGGCAACGATCCGGCTGCACTGTTGCAGCAGTTTCACCAGGCGGAGCTTGTCGCCCGGGCGTGCGCGCGACATGATTTTAATATGCACCGCCGTTGCACGCGCTTCGTCGTCCGGGAGCGCGGCAAAGTCGCTGCCGGTAATGTGCCGGTCGCTTTCGTCGGCTGCCTGCCAGAGCCCCGTTTGCCGGGCTATTTCAATAGCGGTCGCCGAAGTGTCGCCGGTAATTACTTTTACCTCGATCCCTGCCTGCAAACAGTCCCTGATAGCGCCGGCGGCGTCGGGACGCACAGGGTCGGCAATTGCCACAAAGCCGAGAAACGTCATTTCCGCAAGCTGTTCATCGAGTGTTTCCGTCCTGCTGCCGGGGGCTTTCCGGAA
>JAIRYH010000059.1 GCA_031267855.1 Prevotellaceae bacterium | reverse complement strand
ACCCGCTTCCGGTCTAATCTTTGGAAGCGGGTTTTGTGATCCGCCCGGGGCTCGAACCCGGGACCCCAACATTAAAAGTGTTGTGCTCTACCAGCTGAGCTAGCGAATCGCTCCGGCGCATTTTTTCAAAAGCGGATGCAAAGGTAGTATTTTTTTCAGAAGTACCAAAACAAAATTCAATCTATTATCCGAATTGACGTAATTTCAGTTCTGTGAGCACACGTTTTGTATCGAGCGTAAAGTCGCTTGTCATGATCCACGTGTAATAGGTCGGTTCATTCTTTAATACGTCTGCTACACGCTTACCTTTGTGCTTTCCGAAAGTAATGATGGCTTCATCCTTATCATTAAGCGCAAAACGTCCGGCATAATCAAGCAGGCGTTTGTCGTTGGAAAAAGCGGACAGGTATGCCATATCGTTTTGCAGGCTGTCGTATTTGTCCAATTGTGACTGCAGCACTTCATAGGTTGCCCGCGCATCGGCTTCGGCGCTGTGTGCATTTTCCAAATGTTTATTGCAATAAAATCTATAGGCGCCGGATAGCGTACGCGGCTCCATTTTGTAAAAAACAGATTGCACGTCTATCAACCTGTGCCGGCGGAAATCGAAATTCACGCCGGCGCGGATAAATTCTTCGGCTAAAACAGGTATATCGAATTTAAGCGAATTATACCCCGCGATATCGCAACCTTCCATCCATTCCGCCAAACTTTTTGCCACTTCGGGAAACGTCGGGCAGCCTGCCACGTCAGTGTCACTGATGCCGTGTATCGACTGCGCTTCCGCGGAAATGGGAATAGTCGGATTGATACGGCATGTTTTGCATTCTTCGCTGTTGTCGGGTAATATTTTCAGGGTACTTATCTCTATAATACGGTCCTTTGCAATATCCAAACCGGTGGTTTCAACATCAAAAAAAATGATTGGCTTTTTTAAATTCAATTTCACGGCAATATGGTGGGTAAGGTAATTTTTAACTGGTCGATAGTAATATCTTTCATGATAATTTTTTTCTCGCTGTCCAGTAAATAAATGGCCGGGATAGCGTGGATATCGTATTTTATATAGATGTTCTCGGTATCGTCCGGAGACCAGACATTGATCCAGTCAAACTGATTTTTTTCGGTGATGTAGGGCAACCAGTCACTTTTGTTCTTATCCACATACACGGCATACACCTGCATCCCTTTGTCGCGGTATTCCCGATAAACATCCCAAAGGATGGGCGTAACCATCGCACAGGTGCCGCACAACGGATTGAAAAAATAGAGTACCGTGTAAGGCGCCTGCACATCGTGCAGCGTTACAAACTGCCCGTTCGGGTCTTGCAGTTTCAAATTGGCGGCTATCGTACCCGGCGGATTCAGTTTTCCCAGCTTTGTGGCTTCTTCCAGTTTGGCGATATAGACTTTGTCTTTCCATGCGGCGGCATCCTGCAACACATACTTGTCGGCAATATAGGGGGCAAGTTCTTCCAGTTCGGGATATGGCGCACTGCGGAAAAAATCGTAACGGTCGCGAACGGTAAATTCATATACTTCCCTGTTTACTTTTGCCTTGTTAATCACAAAATCGACCTGCTCCTGCAATATTTCTTTCTCCAGCGGCAACACGCGCACAAAGTACGTATAGAATAAATTGGTCAGGAGGGGCAGGTTCAGTATGCGCCGGTCGGAAAAATCGACATTGTCAAAAAAGTGTTCTTTATAAAAATTCATGAAATAAGCCTGCCTGAGCGAGTCGGGATTAGGCGACATGGGAGAAATGTCAGGCTCCGGCGCTTCCGGTTCCTGCATGGATTTAAAGAAGAACGCCAGTGTCGTTTGGGGGAAATTTTCCAGGATCGCATCTACCTTGCTTTTCACTTGCCGGTTTAATTGCTGCATTTGTGAAGTGATGGAATATGCCGAGTCGGGATTCTGCTGATATTGTTGCATCCGCTCCTGCAACTGCTGTGCACGTTGCCGTATGCCATTGATGAAATGCATGTAATCGGCAAAGCTTGCATTTTCCGGCGAGCCATGTATTGCAGACGGGGATATCCCCTGTGCTGCGTCGAAAGTTATGGAAAATTGCTGCGATGCGCCATCGGTAATAAAAAAATCAATACTGCTGTTGCCCGCATTGAGACTGTACATGCCGGCCGCCAGCGGCTGTTCCCCTGCGAAAACAACGCTTCCTGCGGCGTCTGATTTGAGTGAGTCGAAGGCTGTAGATACCGCATGCACATAGCGATTCAGCATAATCTGATCGCCCGGCTGCATTCCTGCAATTTGCACTTCGATGGCATACCCTTTCGGCGGTGCGGTTTTTTTCTTTTGCGAAGCTGCTTCTCCCCATACACTGCATAGCAGCAGGGCAAGGGAAATAGAAATCATTTTTTTCATTTGCGTTTGATTTATTTGTTTATTGATTTGTTTGTTTACCATTGCAAAATGCTACAAAGAGCACCGGTAAAAGCTTTCTCAATGTTCTTCCGGCGCTGTGCTTTCCGTGGCATCCGTATCTTTGAGCGGTTCATTGTCTATATACAGCCCCAGGAGCTGCGACAACAGGTCGTGGGATACGCGACGGGCAATAATGGTTTTATCCTTATTCAACAGGAACACCTGCGGTGTTGAGGTTACGCCGTACAAGTCATAGAAATTCGCGCTGCGGTAGGGATCCCACACATTAACCCAGTCTTCCATCTGGTTTTCCCGGACGAATTTCAGCCATTCCTCCTGGTTGAGTTGCGTATATACGCAAAATACCTGCAGCCCCCTGTCCTTGTATTTTGTATAGATTTCGTGCAGTTTCGGGACTTCCGTTTTGCAGTGCCCGCAATTGGAATCGAAGAAAACAAGCAGCGTGTAAGGCGCCTGCAAGTCAAGCAGCGAAACATATTCCCCCGTCAGCGTTATCATTTTCAGGTCGCGAGCCGGCAAGCCCACCAGCGAGTGGGCATTGTAGTGTGCATACTCGCGGATGCTTTTCATGAAAGACGTATCTTTTTCCGCCCATTCGGCTTGCCCCGACAAATAATAGGTATTGATGATGTCGAGGACAACCGCTTCCATGCCCATGGCATATTCGGAATTGATGGTATAGGTTTTCCACTGTATGTACGTATTAAAGAGGTGTCCCAGGCAGAACATGAACAGCGTGCTGTCGGCCTTCGCCAGTTCCAGCGCCGCATGTACGCGCGGGATGATGGAATCGGGATGCTGGATAAGCTTATGCTGAAAGTAATATTCAAAGTTCGGCTGGAACACGGGCGTATTCAACAGCCGTGCATCGGAAAAATCAAGATTGTCGAGATAGTGGTCCCTGTCCCAGAGGTAGTAATGCAGCCAGCGCAGCGAGTCGGGATTGGCGGCGTCGTCGGGGATTTCCGGTTCCGGCGCGGGCATTGCCGGCTGCACCGCCCGTGCCATACTCGCCAGCAGTTTTCCCTGCCACTGCTCCCGGATTTGCCGGGTGTAGTTCTTTTCTTCTTCGGCTATCGTTTTCAGGCTGTCGCGGGCAACGGATATAAATGCCGTATCTTTCTGCGCCCGTTCCCGCAAAAGGTTGCCGGCGCGCTGCCGCTGCCCCAGATATTTCTGAAAATCCGAAAACGCGACATTCTCCGGCGAATTTTTATAAATAATTTCTACGGATTTATCCTCATTCTTTTTATAGTGTACGTCGAAGCGCTGGCTGTCGTCGTCCGAAATAAGGCAGTCGAACAGCAGCGCACCGCCGGCAGCGAACAGGTACATGCCGCCCGGCAGCGGTGTGGCTTTGCTGAACACGGCACGGCCATCCGCATCGGTTAAGGCGGTATCGACGGCGTATTTGCTGCTGCCGCCATACCTTGCCAATAAAATGGTGGAGTCTTTTTGTGCGTCGTCGAGCAGTAATTCGATTCGGTAACCCTGTGCCGCCGCTATTCCGGAAAATAAGGAGAGAAATGCTACAGATAAAATAAACCGCCTTGTCATAATGTTAAATTTGTTTATTGGGTATGCAAAATTAGGTAAATTTATTCACAGGCACAAATCAAGGTTGAAAGTTGAAGGTTGAATGGCTTACGCCGGCACATTAATCACATCACCGCATCAACTTATCACCGCATCACCACAGGCCAGTCTCTCCGTGGGAGAAGCCGCCCGTTGCTTCGGTGAAGAATGTCTTTCACTAAAAAAAGTTGATTCACAAAAAGAGTTAATGATGCATTTAGAGACAAAGAAACAAAAGGGTAGATTCAAGTATCAAATGCATAAATTAAATAAACATTTTACAGAAGAGGTTGACGGGTTTATCAAAATGGATACACTTTCGCGGTCTCCGGTTTAATTTTTTTTGAAATTCATAAATTTGCTGTTCAGAAAACAGGTCAAAGTTACAC
>JAIRYH010000040.1 GCA_031267855.1 Prevotellaceae bacterium | reverse complement strand
TGCCCGGGTTTGACGGCAGTAGGCGGCGGAACGTACACCGTTTCGGAAGGTACTTATACCACCCCTGCCGTATGCAGGGATATATCGGCTGATGAGACTATGGAAACAATTTGCGGTGTCGAAATAGAAAAAACTATAAAAGGTCTTGACTTGTGGCCAGTCGCATACGCAGATTGTGCATCCAAAGGCTGGCGATTGCCGTCCAGATTCATCCTGCGGTGCATCTTTGAGGCCGGCCTGTGGCGACAGCCTGTCGCCGTCACCCATGCAGAATGCGACCGCTGGATCGATCAACCATACCAACGATCGGGATGCACGTGCGGCGTGCCCTTATATTGCGGTATTGATGAAAACAGCCATACTGACACGGCTCTTTGGCGCTGCGTGCGTTAAAACATAGTGCTAACAATATTTATTGAAGTGCTGAAATGAACAGCATTTAATTGCTGCATGCCACAGCAAACGAAAATTTCGCGCTATGGCTGCATTGATTTTGGGTGGCTTTGTTTCCATAAGGATGCCGGCAGGAAATTATTTTTACCGGCAATTTTTGGGTCAATCGGCGTCATTGTTGTTGTGCAAATCTGTTTCATAACAGGAAAAATCTTTCATTCCTTTCGTCAGGTTACATTTATTGCTGGAACCTGCCGCGATTTTTCACTGCAAAAAAATTTTGCGAATTACAAAAATAATAGTACCTTTGCAGCCCAAAACAAAAAAATGGTCCGTTCATCTAAGGGTTAGGATTCAAGATTTTCATTCTTGCCATAGGGGTTCGAATCCCCTACGGACTACAAAAAAACAAAAGATTACAAGACTAAAAAATAAGAATTATGGCAAATCATAAATCTGCTGAAAAACGTTACCGCCAAAGCGAAAAACGCAAAGTGCACAACAAATATTATGCCCGTACAACACGTAATGCCATAAAGGCATTGCGCAATACGGTCGACAAAGCGGCTGCCGTGGCGCTGTTGCCAAAAGTGTCGTCAATGCTGGACAAGCTGGCAAAGATAAATGTTATTCATAAAAACAAAGCGGCAAATCTCAAGAGCAGCTTAGCCGTTCATGTAAATAAATTGGCGACGGCATAACGCCGGCGTTACGTTCATATACCATAGCCTTTCCGCGCCTGCGGGAGGGTTTTTTTATTTACATTGCCCCTGAAAAATATTTTTTGCGTACATTTGTCGTACATAAAAACCAGGTACCGGAATCAATGAAAAATGCCATCAGTCAGCGGCAGCTTTTTTTGCAGCACGTGGCGCAGACATCGCCTGCGCCTGTGGGCGTGGAAGCGGAACGCGCAGAGGGAATCTATATTTACGATGTTGCCGGCAGGCGCTACGTCGACCTGATTGCCGGCGTGGCGGTGAGCAATGTGGGACACTGCCATCCGTCGGTCGTGGCGGCCGTGCGTGAACAGGCGGCGCGTTACATGCACCTGATGGTGTACGGCGAATATATCCAGTCGCCGCAGACGCTGTATGCACAGGCCCTGTCCGGCATTCTGCCGCCGCCGCTCGATTGTGTCTATTTTGTCAATTCCGGCAGCGAAGCCAATGAGGGCGCGCTGAAATTGGCCAAACGCTATACGGGACGAATGGAAACGGTGGCCTTCAAAAACGCTTACCACGGCAGCACGCAGGGCGCCCTGAGCATGATGGGCGACGAGGCCTTCCGCAACGCCTTCCGTCCCCTGCTGCCCGACGTGCGGCAACTGGCGTTTAATGACTTTGACGATTTGCGGCATATCACGCGCCGTACCGCTGCCGTGCTGATTGAACCGGTGCAGGGCGAAGCAGGCGTAAGGACGCCGCAGGCCGGCTATTTGCAAGCCCTGCGGGAGCGCTGCAACCAAACCGGCGCACTGCTCATCTTCGACGAAGTACAAACAGGCTTTGGCCGCATCGGGTCGTGGTTTGCCGCATCGCACTACGGCGTAACGCCCGACATTATAACACTGGCAAAAGCGATGGGCGGCGGCATGCCCCTCGGCGCGTTTGTATCGTCGCACGAAATAATGGAAACCCTGCAAAGCCGTCCGGCGCTGGGGCATATCACTACCTTCGGCGGACACCCGGTGTCGTGTGCCGCGGCGCTGGCGGCATTGAACGTATTACAGCACGACAGCCTGCCGGCCACGGCGGCAGAAAAAGCCGCCCTGTTCTGCCGGCTGCTGGCGCACAAAGCCGTCAGGGAAATCCGCAACGAAGGCCTGCTGATGGCCGTAGAGCTGGGCGACGCCCGGCGTGTGCAGCGCCTCGTGTCCGGACTGCTGGAAAAAGGCGTGATTACCGAATGGTTTTTATTTTGCAACACGGCGTTCCGGATAGCGCCGCCGCTGATTATTACGGAGGCGGAAATCCGCGAAGTCTGCGCCCTCATAACAGACGCGCTGGACAGAAGTTAAGAACTAAGAGTTAAGAACTAAGAACTAAGAGTTGGCTGACGCCATGATGCGCTTCGCGCAACTTTTCACTTTCAACTTTCAACTTTCAACTTCATGAAGGATCTCTCGCTCATCATAGGGTTAGCCGCCTGCAGCTTTCCGGCGCCGGCACAGACGCTCGAAGCACGCGCGGCGGAACTGGCGGCATTGATCCGGCAGGTTGCCGCCGAAACCGACAGCGCCCGGAAAACCGCCGCCATGACGGCTTTTGCAGACGCTTTTGCAGAAACGCTTCGCCGGGAAAATGCGATGGATTTCGCGTTCGACAGCATTCCGTACATGGGCACGCTGGTTTCGCCGGACAGGAAAGCGCGCATGTTTACGTGGAATCTGCCGCTGAACGCCGGCCGCCACCGCTACTACGGCATTGTGCAGTACCGCATCGGCAAAGCGGTACGGACCACCGTGCTGCACGACGTAAAGGACTCCCTCACCGTCCGGGCGGAACGGGCAACGCTGCTCAACGGCGACTGGTTCGGGGCGCTGTATTATGAACTGCTGCAAAATAAATCCGGCACCCAGGTGTATTATACCCTGCTGGGCTATGATTTTCACGCCGGCGCCACCCATCGCAAACTAATAGACGTGCTCACATTCGACGGACAGGGCCTTCCGGCATTCGGCGCGCCGCTCTTTGACAACGGCCGGTGGAAAGCCAGCCGCGTGCTGCTGGAATACAGCGCCGCCACGCCGTTTTACCTGAATTACGCGCGCCGCAAAAAAATGATTCTCTTCCAGCGCCTCGAACTCGCGCCGCTTGGCGACCTGCCCGGGCGCGTTCCCTCCGGCGCCTTCGACGGCCTGCTGTTCCGCGACGGCGGCTGGACGCTGCAAAAAGACGTGGCGGTAACGCCGGACGACTTCAAAAGATAACTCCAGGGGCATCCATTCCGTCCCGAAGGCCTTCGGCATACTTCCAATACGTGTTGGAACCTCCGTCGAGGGCTCGGGCATGCTTTCGGGAACACCCGAAACCTCCCTCGAGGGCTCGGGCATGCTTTCGGGAACACCCGAAACCTCCATCGAGGGCTCGGGCATGCTTTCGGGAACACCCGAAACCTCCTCCGAGGGCTCGGGCATGCTTGCGGGAACTTCCGAAACCTTCCCCGATGTCTCGGGCTGACTTGCGGGGTTTACCCAGCCTGCGCGCCGGCGGGGTCATCCGGGCAGGCGCGCAGGCGGGGATTTAGAAATGCAGGGATTTAATGATTGTTTCCAGCGCGCTCCATCACAGTTGCAGGTACAGCGCTGCATTTTCATACACCGTTACGCACAGCAGCCACAGTCGAAATCTGATCCAAAACAATTTCTTTTTCATAG
>JAIRYH010000148.1 GCA_031267855.1 Prevotellaceae bacterium | reverse complement strand
GGCCTGCCCGCCTGAAGGGCGCACAGCGCCGGTTCCAGACCGGCAAACCCCAGCAGCGCCGAGAGCACCATGTCGGCCGTCTTCCACGCGGCAACGTCGCACAGCGAGGCGGCGCCGGCAAACACTTTTACCGGATATTTCCGCAGCGCCGCCGCCACTTCGGCGTATTTCGCCTCGTTGCCGATGACCACCGCGTTGGGGCGGAAGGCAACAGCCTGCTCCACCAGCAGCGATGCATTGTCCTGCGCCGTCAATACTTCCACGGAAAACGCGCCGGGGTGCTGTGCAATAACCGCAAGCGCCTGCACGCCGATAGACCCCGTAGATCCCAGTATGGTGATGCTTTTCTTATTCAAAACTGATATATTTCAACGGATCTACCGCAACGCCCCGGTACCAGAGCTCAAAGTGCAGGTGGGGGCCAGTGGTGAGCTCGCCCGAATTTCCGACGATAGCAATCGCTTCGCCGGCCTTGACGCGGTCGCCCTGCTTTTTCAGCAGTTTTTCATTGTGTTTGTACACCGAAAGAATATCGTTGCCGTGTTGAATCTGGATGACATAGCCGGTTTCGGCAATCCAGTTGGCCATCACCACCGTGCCGTCAAGCACCGACATCACGGCGGCGCCCGGCGGCGCCACAATGTCCGCCGCCAGGTGGTTGGTTTTAAGATTGAACTTGTCGGACACCACGCCGTGCACCGGCGTAAACAGAAACAGGTTTTCCAGTGACACCTGACTTGCCGGGCCGGCGGTTGCCGGGGCGGGATTGTAAACCTCGTTTTCTTCTATTTCCTGCCGCAGGAGCGAATCCTCGCGCGAAGGCGCAAAGGAGGCGGCGCTGTTCGGCGCCACCGTGGAGGCGGCCAGCCGGTCTTCGTCAATCGGCAGCGGCTCGTATCCCGACAGGATTAAATGGATATTGGTCAGATGCCGTTCCCACTGGTGCAGCTTTTGTTCCAGCGAATCGGCGCGCAGGGCGTTGGCAACCACTTTCTCGCGCGTAGTGGCGTCGGGGTAGCCGGGGATAAATTCCCGCAGGCCGGTAAACGCTATCAGCACCGTGACCGTTGCAATGACCGCAACCACCAGCAGCGCGCCGAAAATGATGGCCCCCAGCCCGGAGATGCGAAAATGGCTCAGCTGCTCCAGCGTGGTGTCATTGTAAACCGTAACCCGGTATTTGTTTCTCAATATATCGGATTTCTTCTGTACGTCGGGTAGTTCTTTGTTTTTTGCCATGACAATAAAAAAAACGAATGGACAAAGGTAAGAAAAATAATTTCTTCTTTCGGAATTTCAGTCGAACATCCGCCGGCGGCGTTACACGGTGCCGTATCACCGGGCAGCCTCCCGGATGCCGCGCCTGCGGCTTCGACCGTACCGTCTGACGAATGCCTGCATACGCCGGCCCGGAGCCGTCCGGAAAAAATTCCGTACCGGAAAAAAGGAAAACCGCCTCTGCTTTTCCCGCCGCCATGCGCCCCGCACTGGAACACCGCCGGAACACCCCCGCGAAAACGCCGGAAGGAACGGCTTGCCCCGCCCGGTTACCCGCCGGTAAACATGAAGCAGGGGCATTTCCCGATGGAACCCGTCAAAGACCGGCCCCCTGTTGCTGCCGTTTATCAGCCGTCCGGTAAAAATTTTTAACTTAAAACCAGTTTGTTGTGTAAAAATAATGTACTATGTGATACATGGTATTAAAATAATTCATATCTTTGTGGCGGCAAATTAAACTAAATTTTTCCACCACATGAAAAAAGTAATTACAGCAAACATCGGCGGCAAAAGCTTCATGATAGACGATGACGCCTTCGTAAAGTTGCAAAACTATCTGGACAGCTTCAAGGCGACGATTGCCCGCCCGAAAGACGCGGAAGAAATAATGGAAGAAATTGAAATCCGCGTGGCGGAAATTCTCCGGGAACACCTGCGCAGTGAAATGCAAAGCGTGAATGTTGCGATGGTCAACATTGTCATTGCCCGGCTCGGACAGCCCGAAGGCGCATGCGGGTACGAACAGCCGCACGCGCCATACACGCCGCCGCGCCCGCGCAAGCGCCTGTACCGCGACCCCGACCACCGGATGATCGGCGGCGTATGCAGCGGCGTGGCGGCATTCTTCGACCTGGATATTACCCTGGTGCGGATTATCTTTTTTATCCTGCTCATCTTCGGCGGCGTCGGTTTTTGGATCTACATCGTCCTGTGGATCGCAGCGCCGGCAGCGCGCACGGTGTCGGAAAAGCTGGAAATGCGCGGCGAATCGGCAACCGCCGAAAATATCAAAAACGCCCGGTGATGCCCGACTTGGCAACCGCCGGATGTTATGCCCTATGCACAATATACAATTAAAAAATATGGAACCGATTACACTGGACAACAACAAGGCGCAAATGCGCAAGGGAATACTGGAATATTGCATCCTGCTTATTCTTTCGAGAAATGATGCGTATGCGTCGGAGATTATCGGCGAGCTGAAAAACGCGGAAATGATCGTGGTCGAAGGAACGCTCTACCCGTTGCTGATGCGGCAGAAAAACCAGGGATGGCTGGGCTATCGCTGGGAAGAATCGCCGCAGGGGCCGCCGCGGAAATACTATTCGCTGACCGAAAAAGGAAAAGCATTACTCCGGGAACTGGACGGCTCATGGCTCGAAATGGTGGCGTCCATCGAGCATATCAGGGAACAGGCGAAAACGGCGCTTGGATGAAAAGGCAACAGGGCGGAAAGATAAACCACCGCCCGGCAAAGTAACAAATCAATCTAATCAATAAATCAAATCAACCATAAAACGCAATGAAATCAACCATAAAAATCAGTATCAGCGGCATAGCTTTTGACATGGACAACGATGCCTACGGCTGCCTGAAAAATTATCTGGACCGCATGGAAAATATTTTTTCCGGCAAGGAAGGCGGTCGCGAAATTATAGAAGATATTGAAGTGCGCATTGCCGAACTGCTGTCGGCGCGTATTCAGTCGCCCGCGCAGATTATCACGCTGGCGACGGTGAACGAGGTCATCCATACGGTGGGTTCTGCCGACGACATCGCCGGCGGCGAGGAAGGAACGGCCGCTTTTGTGCCGGAGCAGTTCAAAGTGCCGGAACCGGAACGCAAACGGTTGTTTCGCGACATTGACCACCGGGTGATTGGCGGCGTGTGCAGCGGGCTGGGAAATTATTTCGGCATCGACCGGGTGTTCGTACGTCTGGCTTTTGCCATTGCCCTTGTGTTCTTCCCGTTCCACCACCGCCTGTTCCACATAAATCATTCCTTCCCGGGCACAATAGCTTCCTTTGCCCTGCTGCTCTACATTATCCTGTGGATCGTGATGCCGGCGGCGCGTACCATGAAAGAAAAAATGACCATGCGGAAAGAGCCTATTTCGCCCGCTTCGCAGCAAAAAAGCGAAACGGCTGCCGCAAGAGCCTCCCACGAGAGCGATTTCGGGCGGGTGCTGGGAAAAATTATTACGGTCGTCTGCCGCATTATTGCCGGTTTTGTTTTAGCCGTCATGGCGTTTGCGGCGCTGTCGCTGCTCATTGCCTTGCCGGTCGGGCTGATTGGCGGCAACATGGTCTTGGGCGAATCGGGCGTACTGGATATTGCCGACAACCTGCGGGCCTATACGGCTATTCCGATGTGGCTGGTCGTAACGCTGCTGACGCTGCTGGTGTGCGTCCCCCTGATAGGGCTGATATACATTATTTCGAAAGTCCTGTTTAAATTTAAAACCAAAATCCGCATGGGGCTTATCTTATCTATCGTGTGGCTGGCGGCGTTTTTTTCGACGATGGGCATCGGCATCTATGTCGTGTCGGAATACCGGAATTTCCCGCTGGGATTACATTCCGGGGGTGCCGAAAAGGTATCGGAGGAGCGATCATTCGGTCCCTTCAAAGAGCTCGGCATTGCGGGGAATTTTGAAGTAACCGCCATGCTGTCCGACAGCAACCGCATGGTGATTGAAGCGCCGGAAAACGTGATGCCGCATATTCAAACGGAAACAGGCGGCGGCAAACTGGAAATATATACCAAATTATACCACAGGAGACAGGAGCGGTCGTATATCCGCTTTTACTGTACGGACTGGAGGCTCCTCGAAAAACTGCGCCTCCGGGGGGCGGTGCGCTTTACCTGTGCCGATACGTTGCGGGCAGGCGCATTTTCGGCAACGTTAAGCGGGACGAGCGGCGCCAGCCTTGCGGTGCACAACGGGCAGACGAAATTCGACATCAGCGGCGCGTCGAGGGCGGAGGTGGCGGGAGAGACCGGAACGCTTGAGGTAGACATGTCGGGCGCATCAAGAATAACGGCGGGGATGGTTGCCGAAAGAGTCAGAATCGACCTCAGCGGCGCGGGCAACATTGTGTTGTCGGGCAAAGCGTCTTATGCGGACTTTCGTGCCGCCGGCGCATCGAAAATCAACGCCGGCGGTTTCGCGGCAGATTCGGTAACCCTGAGGCTGTCGGGCAGCAGCCGGATAGGGA
>JAIRYH010000138.1 GCA_031267855.1 Prevotellaceae bacterium | reverse complement strand
GCCTGCGGCGGTTGTCTTTTGGATTTCTAAGAAAGGGGATTTAGCTGTGCTGTGCACAAAGATACGGCAATTTTCCTTGCGGCGCAAGGGTTTTCAGAGGTTTTTATCAAGAAGTTTTTAACAAACATGTGTCTATAGTTGTGCATATCCGGGTGCAAAGGTAATAAGAATTTTTGAAATGCAAATTTAATTATGAGTTATGAATTATGAATTATTAGTTGCGGCAGGCGCGCAATGGCGTCAGCCAATTCATAATTCATAACTCATGCGAATCAGCGGTTGAAATACATGTCATGCAGCCCTGAAAGGGCGGAAGCAACAGCGCAGGGCCCGGCAGATAAGCGACCCCATGTCCTCGTGTACACACCGGAAAATGCAACAATGGCCTGCATGGACTGTTTGAATTTGCAGCGGGACGCCAGGTAAAGCATGCTTGTAAAAAAGGCTTTTTTTTTATACCTTTGCACGCTATATTTTAACATACTTATACATGGAAGAGCAAGAAAAGAACGTAGCCGCTAACGGCTATTCGGCAGAGAACATTCAGGTACTGGAAGGCTTGGAGGCGGTACGCAAACGTCCGTCGATGTACATCGGCGACATCGGGTCGCGCGGTTTGCACCATTTGGTTTACGAAGTAGTCGACAATTCCATTGACGAAGCGCTGGGCGGCTACTGCAGGCATATCGACGTTGCCATCAATGAAGACAACTCCGTTACGGTAACCGACGACGGGCGCGGTATCCCAACCGACATCATGCAGAAAGAAGGCAAATCGGCGCTGGAAGTAGTGCTCACCGTACTGCATGCCGGCGGCAAATTCGACAAGGGCAGCTACAAAGTCTCCGGCGGCCTGCACGGCGTGGGCGTATCGTGCGTGAATGCCTTATCCTCCATATTGACGGCAGAAATCCACCGTGAAGGAAAAATCTTCCGGCAGGAATACCGGTACGGCATTCCGCAATACGACGTGAAAGTAGCAGGCACATCCGACCGCACCGGCACCATCATCACCTTCAAGCCCGACACGTCCATCTTCACCGTGACGGCCAAATACGAATACGACGTGCTGGCTACACGCCTGCGCGAACTGGCGTTCCTGAACAAGGGCATCTATCTTACACTTACCGACAGGCGCGAATGGACGGAATGCGACAGCGAAACCGAAAAATGCTACCGCGCCGACCGCTTTTATTCGGAAACAGGACTGCTTGAATTTGTCGCCTACCTCGACGGTACACGCGAAAAACTTACGGAAAAACCGATTTACCTGGAAACCGAAAAAACCGGGCTGCCGATAGAAGTTGCCATGCAATACAACAACGGGTTCAATGAAAACATACATTCGTATGTAAACAACATCAACACGATTGAAGGCGGCACGCACCTTTCGGGCTTCCGCCGCGGACTGACGACCACCCTCAAAAACTTTGCCGAAAAAAACGGCATGCTCACAAAACTCAAATTCGACATTGACCCTGCCGACTTTCGCGAAGGACTCACGGCGGTGATTTCGGTGAAAGTGGCGGAACCGCAGTTTGAAGGGCAAACCAAAACCAAACTGGGGAACAGCGAGGTTACCGCCTCCGTATCGCAAGCCGTAAGCGCGGCTTTGGACAATTACCTCGAAGAAAACCCGAAAGACGCCAAACGTATTATCGACAAAGTCATCCTGGCCGCCACCGCCCGCCATGCCGCCCGTCAGGCGCGGGAAGCAGTACAGCGCAAAACGGTCATGTCCGGAGCCGGACTGCCCGGCAAGCTCGCCGACTGCTCCGACCGCAACCCCGCAAACTGCGAAATCTACCTTGTCGAAGGAGACTCTGCCGGCGGATCCGCCAAACAGGGGCGCGACCGTACGTTTCAGGCGATACTCCCGCTGCGCGGGAAAATCCTGAACGTTGAAAAGGCAATGGAACACAAAATCTTTGAAAGCGAAGAAATCCGCAACATTTATACCGCCCTTGGCGTTACGGTAGGCACCGAAGAAGACAGCAAGGCGCTGAACATTGAAAAACTCCGCTACCACAAAATCATCATCATGACCGACGCCGACGTGGACGGGAGCCATATCGCCACGCTGATTATGACTTTCTTCTTCCGCCACATGCAGGACCTGATAAAGAACGGATACCTTTACATTGCCACTCCCCCGCTCTACCTCGTAAAAAAAGGATCGGAAGAACAATACTGCTGGACGGAAGAAGAACGCATGGACGCCATTGAACGCATCGGCAAAGGAAAAGAAGCAGGCGTGCAGCGCTACAAAGGCCTGGGCGAAATGAACCCCGAACAGCTGTGGAGCACCACCATGGATCCCGCATTCCGCGTACTGCGCCAGGTAACCATTGAAAACGCCGCCGAAGCCGACCGCATCTTCTCCATGCTGATGGGCGACGAAGTGCCGCCGCGCCGTGAATTTATCGAAACACACGCCAAATATGCCAACATTGACGCATAAAAGCCGGCGCTTCACGACTGCGCTCTTGCTGCTGCTTGCGGCACTCCAAGCCCCGGCGCAACCGGCTGACCGGCAACCGGCGCACGACACGGACAGCTTATACCTTCCCATGGACGGCGAACCCGAAACCTCTTCACTGGACGAAGACCCCGGCGACGCCGTCGGCTTTGCGGCGATCATTGCCGAAAACGATACATTTCCCGCCCACACGCTCTACAAAATCTGGACAGGCGAAAAAGTCAACCCCTACGACATCCGGATGGTCGACATGCCGGATACGGCTGTTATCAACCTCTCCGGCTATTGCCATCCGGTAAGCAACCGCGTTACTTCCCGTTTCGGCTTCCGCAAATGGCGGCACCACTACGGCATCGACCTGCGGCTGAAGCGCGGCGACTCGGTGCTGTGCGCGTTCGACGGAATGGTGCGCATCGCAAGGCGCAGCAGGACATTCGGCAACTACGCAGTCGTGCGGCATTACAACGGACTGGAAACCATCTACGCCCACCTCAGCAAGCTGCTCGTAATACCCAACCAGCCGCTGAAAGCCGGCGACCTTCTCGGCTGGGGCGGCAACACCGGTCGCTCGACAGGCCCGCACCTGCACTATGAACTGCGCTACCTCGGCGCAGCCATCGACCCCGAAAACATCATCGACTTCGAACACGGCACGACGCTTGGCGACACCCTGTACCTTACCGCCCGGCATTTCGACTACATCAGGGAAATTGAAAAAATACGCCTGTGGACAGTGCGCAAAGGCGACACCCTGGGGCATATTGCCCAAAGAACCGGCATATCCATAAGCACGCTGTGCCGCCTGAACGGCATCTCCCGCAAAAGCATCCTCCGCAGAGGGCAGAAAATACGCTATACGTAACGTGCTGATGTGCTAATGTGATTACTGCGGTGAATGTGACTCATGCGGTGACAGGAGTGTGTCATCTTTTATTTCCCCGCAAATACACGCAAATTATTCCATTTACGGATTTACAGATTGACGGATTTACAGATTTGGCTGGCGCCGGCAGCGCAGTTGAAAGTTGCGCGAAGCGCGATATGCGATGGGAAGCTGTCGCTTGTCGCAAGTCGCCATTACGCGCTTCGCGCAACTTTCAACTTTCAACTCTCAACTCTCAACTCTCAAGTGGTTGCGGGAGGAAACCCCTATAATATACCTTCCCCTCCTGCGCTTTTTATACCCATTTCCACTAATGGAGTCAAAGCATCAACTCGAACCAAACCGTGCTACCAAATGCACAGGAATGGGAGGGTTTGGTTCAGATTAGTAATCCAGGTTGAGCAATTACTTTTCTGAAAGTATACGCCTCCGGAGCCCGTACTATAGTTCGCACCCGCGGGCAGGCAAGAAGGCATATTCAAACACACATATTTTAGCTCATCGGGTTTTGCAACATGTGCATTATACCGCGCGCACGCAGCCGCTATGCTCTTAACGCTTAGGGATCCCGGCACCACCACGCGTGTCTCTGTGCCCCACGCGATCGAGTCCGGGAGCGCACAGACAAGTTGACATATGCCGTCGCGTTCCTGCAGGTTGCTGGCGCACCCGCAGAGCGAGGCGTCCGCGCCAATGGCTCCG
>JAIRYH010000063.1 GCA_031267855.1 Prevotellaceae bacterium | reverse complement strand
ATGCGAATCAGCAGTAGGGAAATGACCCGAAGGGTCGGATTTTCATAACCGCAGGTAAGCGCAGCGCAGCCTGCGGGGAGCGAGCACCACCCCGTCCCCGCTGCCTGAAAGGCAGTACTGCGCCGGCGTCTGTCCTGCCTTTCAGGCAGCGGCAACGAGGACACAGGTTCCCCGCAGGTCGTTGACCTGCGGTTATGAAAATAACGCCCTTCGGGCGGCTGTGCATAATTTCTACTGCTGATTCGCATAACTCATAATTCATAACTTTTGCAGCTCCGGGGCTGTTTTCAAACACAAACCACTCATGACAAAACAACCCCCTGCTGCGATTTTTATTCACTGCCAATGATTGCAGAACAATTTATTTTATCTGTTCCTGCAATCCCTGTCTTCAACCTTTACTGTGATTTGCTCCTTATTTCATAAAAAAACCAAGAGTGGAAATGGGTGCTGTACTTGTAGTTCTTCGAGGTTCGGGAAAACCCAACAAACGAACAAGTATAACAACCAACATCCACTCCTGGCAAGGTTGCTCTACTTATCATTCTTTCGTTTGTTTGAAATTTTCCCGATTTCGGAGAACTTGCAGAATAAAAGTTAAAGCGATATATTATTGTTTATATATATATCCAAAGTCAGTACGTCAAGGAGCACATAATAACGGCGCAAATATAGAACAATATTTTTTATCTGCAAACTTTATCTGCAAAAATCTGTTTCAATACGTTCCGGGATGATATGATGCTGTGCTGATGCGCCAGCCAAATCTGTAAATCCGTAAATCTGCACATCTGTGCATCCGTACATCCGTACATCCGTACATCACATTGGCGTCAGGCAAATTTTGGAGTCTCAGGTGGAGGACGGCGCATTATCGACCATCCATTTGCGCTGTATTTTCAATGTTTGTTCGATGATGTCGCGCACGCAGCCTTTTCCGCCGTCGTAGGGCGAAATGTATTCGGCTGCGGCTTTTACTTCCGGCACGGCGTCGGCGGGGCAGCAGGGCAGGCCGCAGTATTTCATGGGGGGAATGTCGGGCAGGTCGTCGCCCATGAAGAGGACTTCGTGGGGCTGCAGGCTGTATTTTGTGCAGAACTGTTGCAGGTCGGGCAGTTTAATGCGGGAGAGCATGTAGAAGTCGGTAACGCCGAAAACCTGAAACCGTTTTTTTATGGTTTCGGAATTGCCGCCGGTAATAATCGTTACATAAAAGCCTTTTTCGATTGCCGTACGGACAGCCAGTCCGTCCTTGGCGTTGTAGGTGCGCAGGAAGTCGCCGCTTTCGGTTACCTGCACGGAGCCGTCGGTCAGCACGCCGTCAACATCGAAGGCAAAGGCTTTTATCTGGTGCAGTTTTGTTTTGTAAGGAGCCATCGGGTCGTCAGTTTGCAGTATTGTTTTGGGCTATCAGGAACGAGATTTGTTTATACAGCTGTTGCCGTTCCGGCGGCAGAATCGCCAGCTGTTTTGCCATGGTTCCGGCGTCGTTGCGCACGGCGGGGCCGGTCTGTACATCCTTCGGGTGCGCGGCGGCAAAGGCCTTTTCAAGGGTTTCGCGCACCAGCGGGTAAAGCAGGTGGAATTGTTCGCCTGCCAAATCCCTGGCGACGCCCAGCAAACAGTTTACAAAATTGCCGGCAAAGACGCCGGCGGTATGTATGCCCGTCAGGTCGCCCGCAGGGGCAGGCACGACCGTTCCGGAGAGCGACGAAGCCAGTTTTTGCAGCGCCTGCAACGTGTCGCCGGAATTTGCCATGACGAACAGGGGAATCGTGCTCCAGTCAACGGGGCGCGACCGGCTGAACGTTTGCAGCGGATACAGCACGCCGTGGCGGGTAAATTTATGGAGCGCCGTTATGCTTGTTGAGCCGGAAGTGTGTGCTACGAGGGCATTTCCGGCGTTTAATTTTTCCGTTACTTCGGGAATGGCCGCATCGGTAACGGCAATAATGCAGAGGTCGGCGGGCCGTAATTTCCGTATATCGTCCGTTGCCCGGGCATTCACTTCCCGTGCCAGCGCCTGCGCGTGCGCCAGTGTCCGGCTGCCTATTTCCACGATGGCGTATCCCTTTCCATGAAGCGCCTTTGCCAGTTGTGCAGCCACGTTCCCGCTGCCGATGACCGTTATTTTTTTCATTATTCGTCTCCGTGCGTATGCGTATCCAGTGCGTCAATGACCTGTTTCAGTTCGCGCGACTCGTAGCCGGGCTTGCCAAGCAGTGCAAACATGTT
This sequence comes from Prevotellaceae bacterium, assembly GCA_031267855.1. Next base: position 1,288 of record JAIRYH010000063.1, on the reverse strand, counting down.
TTTCTTGTAGGCTTCCACGCCCGGCTGGTCAAACGGATTAACGCCCGACATGTAGCCGCTGATGCCGCAGGCCTTTTCAAAGAAGTACAGCAGTCCGCCGATGGCGTAAGCGTCCAGTTGCGGCATGCCGATGCGGATGACCGGTACGCCGCCGTCCACGTGCGCCAGCAGTGTTCCGAGTTCCGCCATCCTGTTACATTCGCTCAGGCGCTTGCCGGCAATGAAGTTCAGCCGGTCTAAGTCCTGTTCGTCGGAGGGGACAGTCAGGCGGCTTTTTTCATTTTCGACGTGCAGCACCGTTTCAAACAGGCTGCGTTCGCCTTCCTGCAAATATTGCCCCATCGAATGCAAGTCGCCTGTAAAGTCAACGCCAGCCGGGAAAATACCCTGATGTTCCTTGCCTTCGCTTTCGCCATACAGCTGTTTCCACCATTCGGTCATGTAGTGCATTTTCGGGTGGTAATTGACCAGTACCTCTATCTTCTTTCCCGCATTGTACAAGGCATTCCGCATGGCGGCATAATTTACGGCAGGGTTGCCGGCGCTTTTTTCCGCCGTGATTTTTGCCATGTCCGCCGCGCCCTTCACCAATGCTTCGATGTCGCAGCCGGCTACGGCTATGGGAAGCAAGCCTACAGGCGTGAGTACGGAAAAGCGCCCGCCGACGCCTTCGGGGATAACGAACGTCCGGTAGCCCTCCTGTGTCGCCAGCGTGCGCAGGGCGCCGTGCGACCGGGATGTAATGGCGACAATGCGTTTTTGTGCCGCCGCTTTGCCGTATTTCTCTTCCAGGTGTTTTTTGATAATACGGAAAGCTATCGCCGGCTCCGTGGTGGTTCCCGATTTTGAAATGACGATGCAGGCAGAAGATTTGGCGTGCAGCACGTCCAGCAATTCGCTCAGGTAATCTTCACCGATATTCTGTCCGGCGAATACGACCAGCGGATGCGAACGTTCGGGCAGCAATGCGGCAAAGCCGTGCGACAGGGCTTCTATCACGGCTTTGGCGCCCAAATAGGAGCCGCCGATGCCGATCACCACCACTATTTCCACGCCGTCTGCCAGTGTTTGCGCCGCTGTTTGCAGTGATGCCATTTCCGCCGGCGTGGTGTGTTCCGGCAGGTCAATCCAGTCTAAAAAACCGTTTCCTTTACCGCTCCTGGAATCCAGTGTATCCAAAGCTTTCAGCGCTTTTTCCTGTTGTTCCTTCAACGCTTCCGCCGGGACGAAAGAGGCAGCTGTTTTTAAATTTAATGTGAGCATAATTTTTTTGATTTACGGATTTACA
>JAIRYH010000157.1 GCA_031267855.1 Prevotellaceae bacterium | reverse complement strand
TGGATGATGCCTGCCACCGGTGTTTTTCCGCCGTTGTTGATGTTGGTCATCGTGCGGGCAATGGCGCCGGTAGCGGGAATCCCGCCGAATAGCGGGGTAAGCACATTGGCTACGCCCTGCGCAAGGAGCTCCGTGTTCGAATGATGCCTTTTCCCGGTTACGCCGTCGGCAACCATAGCTGCGAGCAACGATTCGATGGCGCCCAGCAGTGCAATGGTAAATGCCGGCTGCAGTAGCAGCCGTATGGTCTTGGCGTCAATGGCCATGCCGTGCGGTTCCGGAATGGAAGCGCCTTCGGATAAACCCGGAAAGCGGCTGCCGATAGTATCCACCGGAAGTTCGAGAAAAAACACCAGCAGGGTAGTAATGACAATCGCCACCAGTGATCCGGGGATTCTTTTGGTAATATGCGGGAAAATAATAATTGTTGCTACGGTCAATGCGCCCAGGCCAAGCGCCCAGAGATTGGTGGAGTCAAGATGCTGAAAAAAGGCGCCCCATTTATTGATAAATTCTGCCGGCACGGCATCTATTGACAGTCCGAGGAAATCCTTGATTTGCGTGGAGAAGATAACGACGGCGATACCACTGGTAAAGCCCACGATAATAGGATAGGGAATAAATTTTATGACGCTGCCCAGACGTAGAAGCCCCATGATGATCAGCATGACGCCCGCCATGGCGGTAGCAATCCACAAGCCGTTGATGCCGAAATCGGCCACAATGCCTGCTACAATAATCATAAACGCGCCGGTAGGTCCGCCAATCAGCGTGTGCGTGCCGCCCAGAAACGAAATTAAAAATCCGGCAATGATAGCGGTAATCAATCCCTGTTGCGGCGACACGCCGGAAGCTATGCCGAATGCAATAGCCAGCGGAATAGCCACAATGCCGACTACAATGCCTGCAACCAAATCCGCCAAAAAAGTTTGTTTGTCGTATTGACGGTTCTTGATCATAAGAAAGAGTTTCGGCTGAAAAACAGCCGAAATATTTTTCTTTATTTTTTCCGTAATCATGGTTTATGGGTAACTAAAGAAGACGTATAAAATCATCAAACAGGAATTCCGTATCCGTGGGGCCGCTGGCTGCTTCGGGATGGAACTGCGCCGAAAAAAACGGTTTGTGCTTGTGGCGTATTCCTTCATTGGTTTCGTCGTTCATATTCACAAAAAGCGGTTCCCAGTCTTTCCCCAGCGTTTTTGTATCCACTGCGTAGCCGTGGTTTTGGGATGTGACAAAACAGCGGTCGGTGCCGGTCATTCGCACCGGCTGGTTGTGGCTGCGATGCCCGTACTTCATTTTATAAGTTGTGGCGCCGCCTGCAGTAGCGAGCAGTTGATTACCCATACAAATTCCGAACACAGGTTTACTGCCGTCCAGCGCCCTGCGGATATGTTCCACCGCAATACCGCAATGGGCGGGATTTCCGGGGCCGTTGGTAATAAACAGCCCGTCGTAGTCGAATGTACTGAAATCGTAATCCCACGGTACGCGAATGATCGTAACGCCGCGCTGCTGCAGGCAACGGATAATATTATGCTTTACGCCGCAATCGACCAGCACAATTTTTTTATCACCGCCTTCGCAGGTGATTACTTCCCGGCAACTCGCTTTGGCAACAAGGTTTTCGGTATCGGGGTTTTCAAAATCAATCGTGTCGTTCTCATGTACAATTTTTCCCAGCATCGACCCTTTTTCGCGTAATATCTTTGTCAACGCGCGTGTATCGACGTCGTAAATGCCCGGAATATTATTTTCTTCCAGCCATTCGTGTAAACTCTTTTGCGCGTTCCAGTGGCTGTGTTCATGGGTATAGCCGGATACGACCAAACCCTTCACGTGAATCTGTTCGCTTTCGTAGTTTGACGACAGGTGGCGAACAATTTTATTGCCCGGCACGCCGTAGTTTCCCACGATCGGATAGGTAACGGTTAAAATTTGCCCGATATACGAAGGATCGGTGAGGCTTTCCGGATAGCCGACCATGGCCGTGTTGAATACCACTTCGCCCGCCGATGCCGTGTTACTGCCGAAGGCTTTGCCGTGAAACGCCGTACCGTTTTCCAGAATGAGAGAAGCTGGTTGTTCGAATTGCATAAGTTTGCGGATGGCCAATGAGATTTTTTTCCTAAATTTGTACGCAAATGTACGAAAAAAAATCAAATGTGGTGGTTTTAGCCGATGGCGAATTTCCGGTACACGCAGTGCCGCTGCGAACGCTGGAAGAGGCAAGCGCTATTATATGCTGCGACGGGGCGGCGGCAAAACTGTGCGCCTGCGGTAAAGAGCCCGATTACATTGCAGGTGATTTGGACAGTTTGCCGGATGAACTGAAAGCACGTTTTAAAGACCGGCTGCATTGCGTGGCTTCACAGGAAAATAACGATTTAACAAAGGCGGTGGAGTTTTGTTTGCAGCGCGGCGCAACACGGCTGAAAATCCTTGGCGCCGGCGGCCTGCGCGAAGACCACACGATTGCAAACGTAGCATTGCTGGCGACTTATGCCGAAAAATGCAACGTGGAAATGATTACCAACTACGGCACATTTACGGTAGTTTCGGAAACAAGTACGTTGAACAGCGTGGAAGGGCAACAGATTTCCATATTTTCCCTTACGCCGTCCGAAGAAATCACTTCAACCGGCTTGAAATATCCGTTGTGCCGGAAGACGCTGGACAGTTGGTGGCAGGGGTCATTAAACGAGGCTACCGGCGCCTGTTTCACCCTGTCGTTTGACAGAGGAATTTTTATTGTTTTTAAAGCGCACGAAAATTAACCGAAAACAGAGGGACGAATACCACAATACAACACATCACCACTATGAAAAAGCCATTTCCAACCCTGATGCGCTCAGTGCTCCACTGGCTGAACGACGACAGAAAATTGTTGTACCTGACGGCAGCGCTGGTTATTTTTGGCGGCATGGTACGGATACTTAACCACCGGCTTAGCGTATGGTTATTGAACAGCGCATTTATTCCGTATTTTGTCATGCGGTTTTTATTTTATTTTAAGAACCGCCGGCGCCGGTGGATGCAGGTGGAAAAACATCGTTCGATCATTCTGGCCGTGCTTTCCGGCATCGTGATACTCAATTTTTTTACTGCTTACCGCATTGAATTTTTGCTGCTCATCCTGCTGATGATTGATTACCTGTTTGTGGTGAATGAGCGATTCTGAAAAAAGGGCAGGACTATCCCGATAAATATTCAAATGTACGGGAGTCGGGAAATAGAAGTTGACCGGCGGGTTTCATTTGCCGCTGCACACTTGTTGCCGTTCCTGATCAAAGTGGCGCCAGCCGGGTCACAGTTCATAATTCAAGATTGAATTCCGCAGGGTTTCCCATGTGTTGCTGTCGATGCGCGGCCCAATGACTTCCACAACTTTTGCTGCCACCAGCGATGCCACTTCCCCACACCGTTGCAGCGGCAGGCCGCGGGCATGGGCATATAAGAATCCGGCAGCATACAGGTCGCCGGCGCCGGTAGCATCAATGGCCCGGGCGGGAAAGGCTGTCAGGCTGTGCTCTTCTGTGCCGCTGCGTACCAGCGAGCCATTGCTCCCTGCCTTTACGACGGCAATACGGCAATATTTGCTCAACGCGCGCACGGCCTCCTGCGGCGCGCACCCGGTCAGCGCCATGGCTTCGGCTTCGTTGGCAAACACGATATCCGTATATCGTTCGAGCATGTCCGACAGAAATTGCCGGTTATCTTCGACTACGTTGTAGCTTGCCAGATCCATTGAGATGATCAGGTTTTGCGACCGTGCAAGTTCCAGGGAACGCTGCAGCAGCGCACGATTTTGCACCAGGTAGCCTTC
>JAIRYH010000117.1 GCA_031267855.1 Prevotellaceae bacterium | reverse complement strand
AACGGCGGGCGTAGGGGCGAACCTGCGTGTTCGCCCTTGCAGGCAAACAAATAAAAATACATAACAGGGCGCACACGCAGGTGCGCCCCTACACGCAACAAATGAATTATGCGAATCAGGAGTACAAATTATGCACTGTCGCCCGAAGGGCGTTATTTTCATAACCGCAGGTCAACGACCTGCGGGGACCGTGCGTCCCTGTGGCCGCTGCCTGAAAGGCTGGACAGACGCCTGCGCTGTACTGCCTTTCAGGCAGCGGGGACGGGGTGGTGCATGCTCCCCGCAGGCTGCGTTGCGCTTACCTGCGGTTATGAAAATCCGACCCTTCGGGTCATTTCTCTACGGCTGATTCGCACATGAGTTATGAATTTCGCAGGGGCTGCTCTTTGTGGCTTCCCATTATCTACTTTGAATTGCAACAGGCGCACAATGGCATCCCAATTCTCAGTTCCGCACCGCATCTGACACTCTGTCCATATTTGTTTGTGGCAGGGTTTTTGTTTTCGAAAATGCGTGGTATAAAAAATAAAAAAACATGAACGACGTTAAGGAATTAAACAAAGACGAAGAACAGCCGGTGTTTACAGACCCTGAAAAGGATGCCGACCTTGCGGAAACGGCGCCTGAAGAATCGGGAATTGTATCCGAAGATGCCAAAGCTACCGCTGAAGAACCGACCACTGAGGAAAAATTGGCAGAAGCCGAAGACAATTATTTGCGCCTGGTAGCGGAGTTTGATAATTTCCGCAAGCGCACAGCCAAAGAACGCCTGGAGTTGTTGATTACCGCCGGCAGTGACGTTATTTCCGGCTTGCTTCCCGTGCTGGACGACTTTGAACGCGCCCTGGCAGCCATGCAAGCTGCCGGCACACCCGAAACGGAAGGCGTAAAATTGATTTACGACAAACTGTACGGTTATCTTCAAAGCAAGGGACTGCAACGGATTGAAGCTATCGGCGCGACCATGAATACCGACCTGCACGAAGCCATTGCCAAAATCCCCGCCCCTGCCGCCGGGCAGAAAGGTAACGTGATAGACGAAGTACAGTGCGGCTACACCCTGAACGGAAAAATCATCCGCTATGCAAAAGTGGTAGTAGGCGAATAAGAACCAGGAGTATTTACACATCATTGATCACATTAGCACATTAAAAAAATGCCAAAGCGCGATTATTACGAAATATTGGAAATAGGGAAGACTGCCAGTGCAGAGGAAATTAAAAAAGCCTACCGGAAAAAAGCAATACAGTACCATCCCGATAAAAACCCCGGCAACAAAGAAGCGGAAGAGCATTTCAAGGAAGCAGCCGAAGCTTACGATGTGTTGAGCGACCCGAATAAACGTGCACGCTACGACCAGTTCGGTCATGCCGGAATGGGCGGCGGTGCAAGCAGCGGCGGCTATGGCGGCGGTTTCTCATCGGTAGATGATATTTTTTCGCATTTCGGCGATTTATTCGAATCGTTCGGCATTGGCGGAAACTTTGGCGGACGCCGCCGGCAAGTGGTTTCACGCGGTTCGGATATGCGCATTCGCGTAAAATTGTTGTTGAAAGAAGTGGCGCACGGCGTAGAGAAAAAAGTAAAAATCAATAAACTGGTTGCCTGCAACGAATGCCAGGGCAAGGGCGCAAAAGACAGCCACGCATTTTCTACCTGCACCACCTGCAAAGGCTCCGGCATGGTGATGCAGGTATCCCAGACGATATTCGGTACGATGCAGCAAACGGCGGTTTGTCCCGCCTGCCGCGGTGAAGGAAAAATCATTACTTCGCCCTGCCCGAAGTGCCGCGGCGAAGGCACCATGCGCGGCGAAGAAGAAATCATTTTCAAAATTCCCGCCGGCGTGGAAGAAGGCATGCAACTGACGGTTTCGGGAAAAGGTAATGCCGCACGGCGCGGCGGCATGAACGGCAATTTATTAGTGGTTATCGAAGAAGAGCAGGACGAGACTTTTCAACGCGATGCCAATGACTTGATTTATCCGTTATTTATTTCGATTACGCAAGCCGCTACGGGCGCCACGCTGGAAGTTCCGCTGGTGGACGGGACAGCAAAAATAAAAATAGAACCGGGCACGCAGCCGGGACGTGTGCTGCGCCTGCGCGGCAAAGGGCTGCCCAGCCTCAACGGGTACGGCACCGGCGACATGCTGATACACGTAAATGTATGGATACCTAAAAAACTGACCAAAGAAGAACAAAAAACATTGGAAACATTAGGCGCTTCCGACAACTTTAAGCCCAGTCCCGGCAAAGAAGACAAAAACTTTTTTAAGAATTGAAAAGCACGAATTATTGAAGTGCGGGCATTAAAACGCCGGAGCTTCCAATATCACAATATTTCTAAATATCCATACTTCTAAACTTTTAAATCCTCATCTATTACCATGAAGCGCTTTTGTATATCTGAAATTGTTGCCCTCCTGGATGCGCAACGCATATCGGGACGGCTTGATGATGCGGTCATTTCCCACCTGCTGACCGACAGCCAGCGGTTATTCGAGGCAGAGGGCTGCCTGTTTTTCGCCTTGACGACGGGTGCGCGCAACGACAGTCATAACCGTATCGAAGAGCTGTATGACAAAGGCGTCCGGCACTTTGTGGTACAACACATCCCCGATAAGGTGAAAGATAAAACGGATGCCGACTTCCTGATAGTGGCAAATACACTCGTTGCCCTGCAACAGCTGGCGGCGGCACACCGGCAGCGTTTTATCATTCCGGTGGTCGGCATTACCGGCAGCAACGGGAAGACTATTGTGAAAGAATGGCTGGCATACCTCCTGTCGGGCGACAAAAAAGCAGTGAAAAACCCGAGAAGTTATAACAGTCCGGCGGGCGTGGCGCTTTCCGTCTGGGATATGCAGCCCGGCGACGACATCGCAATTTTTGAAGCGGGGCTGCTGCGACCCGGCGAAATGCAGCGCAACCAGACGGTCATACAGCCGACGGCCGGTATTTTTACCAACACAGGCACGGTGCATGATGAGCATTTTACCGGTCGCGAGCAAAAAATCGAAGAAAAACTGACCCTCTTTGCCGGCGTGCAACACCTTATCTACTGCGCCGACCATGCCGACATAAAACAACAGCTTGCCGGACATCCGGAGCTAAGCGGCAAGACGGCTTTCACGTGGGGAAAAGGAAAGGGAAACACGCTGCATTGGCAGGAGACAACGGTACAAAACGGCAGCGCAACCATCACCGCCATGTACCGGAAAGAACGGCTTACGGTCTCCATTCCATTTTCCGACAGGGCATCCATTGAAAACGCCATGCACTGCTGGGCGTTCATGCTGCTGATGGACTACCCGAAAACCGTGATTGCGGAACGAATGAAGACCCTGCCGGCGATTGAAACACGCATGGAATTAAAGGAAGCCGTCAACAACTGTTCGATGATTAACGATAACTGCGACGCCGATTTCAACACATTGCAAACTGCGGTGGATTTTCTGAACCAGCAACAGCAGCACGCGAAAAAAACGGTGATCCTGTCCGATATGCTGCAAAACGGTCGCGACGAAAACGAACTGTATGCCGACGTTGCCCGCTTGCTGGAAACGAAAAATATCTCCCGCATCATCGGCGTCGGGCAGGCTATTTCAAAGCATGCCGGACAGTTTACGATAGAAAAAAGTTTCTTTCCCGATACGGAATCTTTTTTGCGCCAATTCCCGCTGTCCGGCTTTCACGATGAAACCCTCCTGTTAAAAGGCGCACGGGCATTTGCGTTCGAGAAAATCAACAGCGTCCTGCAGCAGAAAGTACATAAAACAATATTGGAAATAAACCTGAATGCCATGGCGCACAACCTGCATTATTTCCGCTCGAAACTGTCGCCCGGCGTGCGGCTGATGGCAATGGTCAAGGCCTTCTCGTATGGCAGCGGAAGCTTTGAAATTGCCAACCTGTTGCAGTTTCATCAGGTCGATTACCTGTCGGTGGCTTATGCCGACGAGGGCGTGGAACTGCGCAAGGCCGGCGTCCGGACGCCCATTATGGTCATGAATCCCGAAGAACAAAGCTTCGACAAAATGACGGACTATCATCTGGAACCCGAAATATACAGCTTGCGCATCTGGCATTTATGGCTCGAACACATAAAAAATAAACGCGACCGCCAGCCGGAGCCCGTTGCCGTGCATATCAAACTGGATACCGGCATGCACAGGCTGGGTTTTGAAGAAAAAGACCTGCCGCAGCTGTTGCAGGAGTTGAACCATATCAAGCAGGCGGCCGGGGAGCCGGCAATCCGTATTGCCTCCGTGCTATCCCATCTGGCGGCGAGCGACAATCCGCAGATGGACAAGTTTACCCACCGGCAAATAGCCACTTTCCGGCGCATGAGCCATCAACTGAAAACGGCGTGCGGCTATCCCGTATGCTGCCACCTTGCCAACTCGGCAGGCATTGTTCGCTTCCCCGAAGCGCAATTCGACATGGTGCGGCTGGGTATCGGGCTCTATGGCATCGGCGCGAATGAAGATGAACAGCTGCAACTGCAAAATGTGAGCACCCTGAAAACCGTTATTTCGCAGGTAAAACAGCTTGACCCCGGAGAAACGGTGGGCTACAACCGCAATCATAAAGTCATCCGCAACATGCGCATCGGCATCCTTCCCATTGGCTATGCCGACGGCTTGCCGCGCAAGTTCGGCAACGGAAAGGGAGAAGTATGGGTAAACGGGAAACCGGTGCCGGTGATAGGAAACGTCTGCATGGACATGTGCATGATTGACCTTACAGGCAGCGACGCGCAGGAGCATGACGAGGTCATTGTCTTCGGCGACCGCCGGCCGGTTACCGAAGTCGCCAGGGCGCTGGAAACAATTCCCTACGAAGTGTTCACCGGCATTGCGCAGCGCGTCAAGCGGGTTTATTATCAAGAATAATTTTTTTAATTATCTTTATAAAAAAGTTCACGCATGTTCGACTCCATTGTAACTGCCGACCGGCAGGCATTTTTGTTTCTCAACCAGCAGCACTGCGACTGGCTTGACCCGGTGATGCTGTTTGCATCGGGCAAGCTGTCATGGGCGCTGCTGTACGCGGGGCTGCTCTTTTTCTTCTTCCGGAAACGCCCGCGGAAAGCCGGCTGGTGGGCGCTGGTTGCCGTAGCGCTCACTTTCGCACTGACCGACCAGCTGGGCAACATCATCAAGCATGCCGTTGCCCGTCCCCGCCCCTGCCAGGAATTTGAAGGGCTGCTCTATTCACTGGAAGCCTGCGGCGGACGGTTT